>NZ_RAWP01000046.1:0-70186 GCF_003668935.1 Corallococcus sp. AB032C
GCCCACCCCCTCCTCCGCGGGCACCGTCCAGCTGGCCCCGGGTCGTGAAGCCGCGCGTCCCACCGAAGAGGACCTGTCCCCCGAGGGCATCGCCCGTTCGGTGATCCACAACGAGGCGCGCTTCCTCTTCCAGAGCCTGCTGACGGGGGATGTGCGCAACGCGTCCACGGAGCTGAGCTTCCCGTTCCAGTTGGAGGACAAGCGCTTCAACACGCCCGACGAGCTGGTGCAGGCGTGGGTGAAGCAGCTGCGCTCGCGGCGCACGGACCTCGTCACCCTCTACGACATCGAAGTGCTGCCCATCGCGGAGATGGAGAAGAAGTACGGCAAGCCGCCCGCGCGCCTGGGCCTGGATCCGCGCGCGCTCAAGGACACCTGGGCCGCGGTGGGCAACCTCTCCGGCCACGCGGCCATCTTCCTCTTCCGCGGCAGCCCGGACCTGAGCTGGCACGCCTTCGCGTACACGGACTGAAGACGCCAAGGAGCGCCCGGCGTTACTCCCGGGCGCCCCGCTGCTTTCGTCAAGGCGCCGGCTGCAGGGTGATGGTCACGGGATCCGGGTCCTGGACCACGATCAGGATTTCGGACGCGGTCTTGAAGCCATCGCGCTCGGCTTCAATCATGTAGAGGCCGGACGCCAGGTCCACGGAGAACTCCCCGGACGTATTCGTGGTCGCGCGCGCCAGGACCTCGTCCGTCTTGTAGTCCAGGACGGAGATGTAGACGCCGACGAGCACCGTCCCGTCCGCCTGCTGGACCTTGCCGGACACGCGGATGATGGTGGCCTTCAGGTTGAAGGACATGGCGAAGGTCATGCCCGCCTCCACCTCGACCTCCAGCTGCTCGAGGTCGTAGCCCGGACCCGCGGCCCTCAGGGTGTAGTTGCCCGGCGGGAGCGACTCGAAGGAGAACTTGCCCTGCGCGTCGGAGATGACCGTTTTGTCGGTCTCCATGAGGGTGACTTCGAAGTCCTTGAGCGGTTCGCCCTGCTCCGTCAACACGACGCCCGTCACCCGCCCGGGCCGGGGCTCCTGGTCAGCCGGATCCTTGGAGGACCCGGCGTCGGGATCGCACGCGGACAACACAACGGCCATCAACAGCGCGCAGAGCACGCTGCTTCGAGTCTTCAGGGTCATCATGGGTGGGTTTTTCAGGGAAAGCGCGCTCCGGCCGGCGCGATGCCTTCCGCACCTGGCCCGCGTGGGGGCTCGTCGGTGCGTCCGGTGGCTTTCCAGACGACGAAGCGGCCTGGGAATTTACTGTCCCAGACCGCCTCTTCACCTCAACCCAGCGCCGCGACAAAATCCCGCAGGCGCGTCAGGCCCTTCTGCAGCACCTCGCGCGAGGTGACGAAGCTCATGCGGATGTAGCCCGGCGCGCCGAACGGATCTCCCGGCACCGCCGCCACGAGGAAGTCGTTGAGCAGCGCCTCGGAGAGCTGGAGCGAGTCCGTCAGCGGCTTGCCCTTGTACGTCTTGCCCAGCAGGCCCCGCACATCCGCCATCGCGTAGAAGGCGCCTTCCGGCAGCCGGCAGCGGATGCCGGGGATGGCGTTGAGTCCCGCGACGAACAAGTCCCGGCGCTCGCGGTACTCGTTCACCATGGCGGTGATGGTGTCCGTGGGGCCGTTGAGCGCCGCCAGCGCCGCCTTCTGCGTGATGGAGGACGCGTTGGAGGTGGACTGGTCCTGCACCAGCTGCATGCCGGTGATGAGCGCCTTGGGGCCCGCCGCGTAGCCCAGCCGCCAACCCGTCATCGCGTGGGACTTGGACAGGCCGTTGGACAGCAGCAGCCGGGGCACCAGGTCCGGCGCCACGTTGCCCAGGTTGAGGAACGGCTCCCCCGTGTAGAGGAGCTTCTCGTACATGTCGTCGGTGACGATGATGCAGTCGTGCCCGCGCACCGCGTCCGCGATGCCCTCCAGCGTGGCGCGCGAGTACACCGCGCCCGTGGGGTTGGCCGGGCTGTTGAGCACGATGGCGCGCGTGCGCGGGGTGAGCGCCTTCTTGATGGCGGCGGGGTCCGGCGCGTAGCCGTCCTCCTCACGCGTGGGGACGATGACCGGCGTGCCGCCCGCCAGGTGCACCATGTCCGGGTAGCTCACCCAGTACGGCGCGAAGATGATGACCTCGTCGCCTTCGTCCAGCAGCGCCTGGAAGCAGTTGTAGAGCGACTGCTTGCCGCCCGCCGTCACCACCACCTGATCCACCGCGTACTTCAGGCCGTTGTCCTTCTCCAGCTTGCGGCAGACGGCCTCGCGCAGCTCCGGCATGCCCGCGGTGGCGGTGTACTTGGTGAAGCCCGTGCGGAGCGCGTCGATGGCCGCCTGCTTCACGAACTCCGGCGTGTCGAAGTCCGGCTCACCGGCGGCGAGCACCACCACGTCCTTCCCGCTCGCCGCGAGCGCCTTGGCGCGGGCGTTGAGGGCCAGGGTGGCGGAGGGCTTGATGGCTTGCAGCCGGCGGGCGAGTTTCATGCGTCCTGCCTAGCGCGGAACGTCCGAAGCGGACAAGCCTCCCGGACGTCCTGCGTCGCCCGCCTGCCGCTACGGTTTCGGGCCGAACTTCTTCTTCAGCCCCGCGTTGACGTTCGGGGGGACGAGCCCATCCACGTTCCCCCCGAAGGTCGCGACCTCCCGGACCAGCTGCGAGGAGATGTAGAAGTAGTCCTCACCCGTCATCATGAAGACGGTGTCGATGTCCGGCGCCAGCTTGCGGTTCATGTTCGCCAGTTGGAACTCGTATTCGAAGTCCGACACCGCGCGCAGCCCGCGGATGACGACGCTCACGTTGCGCTGGTGCACGTAGTCCACCAGCAGGCCGTGGAAGGCGTCCACCTCCACGCGGGGGTCGTTCACCGCTTCACGGATGAGCTCGATGCGCTCCTCCTGGCTGAAGAGGGGCGTCTTCTTCGGGTTCACCGCGATGGCGACGATGAGCCGGTCGAACATCTTCAGGCTGCGCTGGATGAGGCTCAGGTGCCCGTTGGTGAGCGGATCGAACGAACCAGGATAGATGGCGACCGGCATGGGTGCGTTGAAGTCTCGGCGGGCCCACGGGGCCGGTCAAGCGCACGTCACGGGGCCCGGTAGAAGCTCACCAGGGTGTCCCCGAAGCGGCGCTGGTCCTCCAGGGCGAGCCCCGAGTGCGCCTCCGGGGCCGCTTCCCGCTTGTCGTGCTCCACCATCACCGTGCCGCCCGGCGTCACCACGCCCGCGGCCACCACCGCCTCCAGCACCGTCTCCACCACGCGCGCCGCGTAGGGTGGATCCGCGAAGACGAGGTCGAACTTCGCCCCCTGCTTGCCCAGCGTCTCCAGCGCGCGGACCACGGGCTGCGCCAGGATGGACACCTGGGCGGCGAAGCCCAGCGCGTCGGTGTTCTTCCGGCACAGGGCCAGGGCCTCGCGGTCCTGGTCCACCAGCACCAGCCGGCCCGCGCCCCGCGACAGGGCCTCCAGCCCCAGGGCGCCGGTCCCCGCGTACAGGTCCAGCACGGCCTGGCCGTCCAGGAACTGGCCCAGCATGTTGAAGATGGTTTCCCGGACCCGGTCCGCCGTGGGGCGGATGTGTCCGGACGACGGCTTGGGCCCCGTCAGGGCCCGACCCTTCGCGCTGCCTGCCACGATGCGCATGCGCGCCCTTCTAGCCCAGGTCCCCGCCCGGCTTCGCGAGGAACGCCATGGCCACCGACGCGGACCGGTGCGCCCCCAGCGCCACCAGCGCCTCCGTGGCCTCCGCGAAGGACAGCGCCTCCAGCGTCTCCCGGGCCGAGGGCGTCAGGGGCGGCAGCCCCTCCTCCAGCACGGAGAGCAGCTCCCCGGCCGGCATGCCCGCCGCCTGGGCCCGCGCCACCACCGCCTCGCGAACCTCTGGAGGCCAGGCGCGCAGGACCAGCGGACCGAAGGGCCCTCCCCGGTCCACCTTGCGCACACCCACGGCCACGTAGCTGGACAGCCCCCGCGCCGGCCCCGTGGAGGCCTCCGCCACCGACACCGACACGCCCTTCCCCGCGGCCGTCTCCACCACCTGCCGCAAGAGCTCCACGTCCAGCTCGCCCTCTCCCAGCTGGGCGTCCGACACGCGCAGGAAGCGCAGCGGGACCTGCCACTGCGCCAGCCCCTCCAGCAGCGTCGCGCACGCGTCCACCAGCCCGCCGGAGGACAGCTGGGGCGGGGACACCTCCAGCGACAGCTCGCGCTCCTTGAGCGGGCCCACCAGCGCGTTCACCGCCTCCACGGCCTCGTAGGAGGTGAGGCGCGACAGGTCCAACGACACCAGCGCGAAGCCCGCGTCCACCACCCGGAAGATGCCGTCCTGGAGCGCGTCCAGCACGTCCGCGTCCGTGGAGCTCACCCGGAGGGGGCCGGCCTGGAGGAACAGGGGCCGGGTGTGCTCGGCCTCCTGCGCCGCCGCGTGCACCGCCCTCACGAAGCGCTCCGGCGCGCCCCGGTCCGCCAGGGGGTGCGGGCAGCAGAGGCCCAGCACCGAGTCCTCCGCGCGGGCCGCGCCCAACAGGCCCGGCAGCGCGCCCTTGGACAGCACCGGCAGGCACGGCAGCGCCATGGGCGTGGACTCCAGCGCCCCGAGCAGCTCCCGTGGATCCAACAGAGGCACCCGGGAGCCCGGGCCCACCCGCGCCACCACGTTGCCCGGCCGCAGCGACAACACCTTGTCCAACACGCTCATAGAGGCCCGCGAGGATTCCCTCCCCGCGCGCCTTTCGCAAGCGTGAGTCAGTGCACCTCGCCCAGGTGGGCGTAGGACTGGCTCTCAATCTGGATGGTCGTGTGGTCGATGCCGAACCGGTCGAAGAGGTCGTGCTTCACCGCGGACAGGATGTCGTCGTTGTTGCAGACCATGGGGTCCGCCACCACCAGGTGCGCGGACAGCGCGTACATCCCGCTGGAGATGGTCCACACGTGCAGGTCGTGCACCGCCTGCACGCCCGGCACCTTTCCCATGAGGTCGCGCACCTGCTCCAGGTCCACGTGCGCGGGCACCGCCTCCAGGAGCACGTCCACCGCGTCCTTCACCAGCCGCAGCGCGCCCACGACGATGATCATCGAAATCAGCACGGAGATGATGGGGTCCACCACGTACCAGCCGGTCCACCACATCACGCCCGCGCCAATCAGCACGCCCACCGACGACAGCGTGTCCCCCAGCACGTGCAGGAACGCGCCGCGCACGTTCATGGAGTGCGTCTGGTGCAGGAAGCCCAGCGCCGCCAGGTTCGCCACCAGGCCGATGCCCGCCACCAGCGCCATGGGCCCCAACTCCACCGGAGCGGGCGTGCGCACGCGCTGCCAGGCCTCCATCAGGATGAAGATGGTGATGACCAGCAGCAGCACCCCATTGAGGAGCGCGCTCAAGATCTCCATCCGGTAGTAGCCGTAGGTCTTCTTCAGGTCCGCGGGCCGCCCGGCGAACCAGAGCGCCAGCAGGCTCAAGACCATGGCCGACACGTCCGTCAGCATGTGCCCGGCGTCGGAGAGCAGCGCCAGCGAATTGGTGAGGAAGCCACCCACCGCCTCCGCCACCATGATGGTCGCCGTCAGCCCCAGCGCGAACAGCAGCCGCCGCCGGTCCTTGCGCCGCTCCTCCGCCAGCCCGCCCTTGCGGGGACCGTGCGAATGGCCGTGCGAATGCCCATGGTGCGAGTGGTCATCGTCGTGGTCGTGCGAATGACCGTGCCCGGCCCTGCCATGTGTATGTGGGGGTGCGCTCACAGGGAACCAGGGTACGCCATGGGCGCCGTCATTCGGACAGGTGCCGCTGGATTGATTTCGGACAACCCCGTAGATCCGTTGTCCTGATCCGCAACAGGCCGAGGGACGCGGGGATGGACTTCGAGAAGCATCAGAATCTGCACACCATTGTCATGTTGAGGGATGTCATCCGCAAGTGGTGGCAGGTGGAGCTTTCGTTCGCGGATCGCAACGGCCTGGTGCACGACTGGCAGCGCGGGGATTTCATCCCGCCGCCCAACGACTTCTGCCGCCACTCGCTGGGGGCGCGGGAGGGGATGCGGCGGTGTGCCCAGTCGGTGCGGGTGCTGCATGAGAAGTTCAAGGCCGCCAAGAACCTGCGCCGCTCGCTCTTCCACGACTGCCACCTGCGCCTGTCCATCGTGGGCGCGCCGCTCTACATCCGCAACGAGTACGAGGGCTTCCTCTTCGTGGAGGGCTTCGCCCGGCAGCCGCTCATGCCCGGAGACGGACAGGTGCTCCTGGGCAAGATGCGCGACATCGCGCCCGGGGCCATGCTGGAGCTGGAGGGCGCGGCGGAGCGCGTGCCGGTGCTGGACGGCTCGGAGCTGAGCAAGCTGTCGGACCTCTTGGAGTTCGCGGTCACGGAGATCGCCAACCAGGAGGTGGAGCTCACGCGCAAGGAGGAGACCATCCAGTCCATGGCCTCCGAGCTATCCAACCGCTACCGCTTCGAGAAGATCATCGGCCGCTCCGGGGCCATGAACGAGGTGTTCCGCCTGATGGAGAAGGTGGCCCACTCCGACTCCACCGTCCTCATCAACGGCGAGTCCGGCACGGGCAAGGAGCTGGTGGCGCGCGCCATCCACCACAACGGCCCGCGCAAGGACAAGCCGTTCGTCGTGCAGAACTGCTCCGCCTTCAACGACAACCTGCTGGAGAGCGCCCTCTTCGGTCACACCCGGGGCTCCTTCACCGGCGCGCTCAAGGACAAGAAGGGCCTCTTCGAGGTCGCGGACCAGGGCACCTTCTTCCTGGACGAGGTGGGCGACATGTCCCCCGCCCTCCAGGTGAAGCTCCTGCGAGTCCTCCAGGAGGGCACCTTCCTGCCCGTGGGCGGCACCCATTCCCGCGAGGTCGACGTGCGCGTCATCGCCGCCACCCACAAGGACCTGGGCGAGATGGTGAAGCGCGGCGAGTTCCGCGAGGACCTCTTCTACCGCATCAACGTCATCCGCCTGCAGCTGCCGCCCCTGCGCGAGCGCAAGGACGACCTGCCCGTCCTCATCGACCACTTCCTGCGCAAGCACCACCGCGAAGGCCAGCGCGCGCGGGGCCTGGCGCCGGAGGCCCTGGGCATCCTGGGCGCGTACGCGTGGCCAGGGAACATCCGCGAGCTGGAGAATGAAATCGAGCGGCTGCTGGTGCTGGGAGGCGAGCTGGAGGTCATCCCCGCGGACCTGCTCTCCAGCCGCATCCGCGACGCCGTCGTCCCCGGCGGCGGACCCTTCATCGCCCCGCGCGCGCACGGCAAGCTGCACGAGGCGGTGGAGTCCCTGGAGAAGGAGATGATCCACCAGGGCCTGGTGCGCACCCGCTACAACAAGAGCCGGCTGTCGCGCGAGCTGGGCATCAGCCGCTCCAACCTCCTCCTGAAGATCTCCCGCTACGGGCTGGACAAGGGCATCCCCGAGGGGCTGGACACGGAAGAGGTGGAGGCGTGAGCGCACCCCACGGACAGGCGGTCTCCTTCCGGCAGGACTCACTGCGGGTGCCGGACGGCGCGGACCTCTACTACCAGGTGCGGGGGGACGGCTCCCCGGGCATGGTCCTGTGCGACGGCCTGGGCTGTGACGGCTTCGCGTGGAAGTACCTCCTGCCCTACCTGGGCCGGCGCCACCGCGTGCTGCGCTGGCACTACCGGGGCCACGGCAAGAGCACCGTCCCCACGGACCGCACGCGCATTGGCATGGCGTACACCTGCGACGACCTGGCGCGGGTGATGGACGCGGCGGGCATGGACAAGGCCGTCCTCTTCGGCCACTCCATGGGCGTGCAGGTGGCGCTGGAGTTCCATCGCCGCTACGCCCGGCGCGTGGAGGGGCTGGTGCTGGTGTGCGGCAGCTACGGCCTGCCGCTGGACACCTTCCATGACTCCACGATGCTCAAGCGCCTCTTCCCCACCTTGAGGGCCGCGGTGGAGCGCTTCCCCCGGCACACCGCGCGCATCGTGCACGGGGCGCTCACCACGGAATTGGTGGTGCAGCTGGCCATCCGCCTGGAGATGAACCCGGACCTCATCGCCCGCAACGACCTGGCCCCCTACTTCACGCATCTGGCACGCATGGACCCCGTCGTCTTCGTGCGAACCCTGGATTCCCTGGCGAACCACACCGCCGAGGACCACCTGGACCACGTGGACGTGCCCACCCTGGTGGTCGCCGGGGAGAAGGACCGCTTCACCCCCGGCTGGCTGTCCCGGAAGATGGCCGAGCGCATCCCCTCCTCCGAGCTCCTGATGATTTCCGAGGGCACCCATACCGCCCCACTGGAAGTTCCAGGCCTGGTGGAGCTGCGGGTGGAACGCTTCCTGAGGGAGCGGCTGGGCGTGGAAACCGCGGAAGTCGCCCCGGAGGTGGGATAAGCGCCCAGCAGGCAGGGGGGCTGATTGTTTGCCTGCTGGACACCCGCCTTCATTGCAGGTGGGAAGCCCCCGGCATATAAGCCCCCGCCTTCCGGGTTCCGGTGGGATTGAGAAACCCCGTTCTGGGCGTCTCTCCTCGCACCTTCATTTCCGTTAGTTGGTCCTGATGATCTCTCGCGAAAACATCCGCAACGTCGCCATTGTCGCCCACGTCGACCACGGCAAGACCACCCTCGTCGACCACCTGCTCCGGCAGGCGGGGACCTTCCGCTCCAATGAGCACGTGGCCGAGCGGGTCATGGACTCGAACGACCTCGAGCGCGAGAAGGGCATCACCATCCTCGCGAAGAACACTGCCGTCTCCTACAAGGGGATGCAGATCAACATCATCGACACGCCGGGCCACGCCGACTTCGGTGGCGAGGTGGAGCGCGGTCTGCGCCTGGTCGATGGCGTCATCCTGCTGGTGGACGCCGCCGAAGGTCCCCTGCCCCAGACGCGCTTCGTGCTCACCAAGGCGCTGGCCATGGGCCTGAAGACCGTGCTGGTCATCAACAAGATCGACCGTCAGGACGCCCGGGCCAAGGAAGTGCTGGACCTGGTGTACTCGCTCTACATCGACCTGGGCGCGAACGAAGAGCAGCTGGAGATGCCCGTCCTCTACACCGTCGCCCGCCAGGGGCAGGCCTCCACGTCGCTGGACGTGCCGGGCAAGACGCTGGAGCCGTTGTACGACGCCATCATCAAGCACATCCCGCCCCCGCCCCCGCCCCCGGTGGAGCAGACGACGCTGCAGCTGCTCGTCGCCAACCTGGACTACGACGACTACGTCGGCCGCCTGGCGGTGGGCCGCGTGCAGGCGGGCCGCATCACCCCGAACATGCCCGTGTCCATCGTCCGCGAGGGCGGCAAGGTGCAGCAGGGCAAGGTCGTCAAGCTGTTCGGCTTCTCCGGCCTGAAGCGCACGGAGATTCCGGACGCGGGCCCGGGTGAGATCGTCTCCATCGCGGGCATCGAGGAAATCAGCATCGGCGACACCATCGCGGACTTCGAGAAGCCCGTGGCGCTGCCGCGCATCACCGTGGACGAGCCCACGATGATGATGATCTTCAAGGTCAACGACGGGCCGCTGGCGGGCAAGGAAGGCAAGTACGTCACCTCCCGCAACCTGCGCGAGCGCCTGTACCGCGAGGCCTACCGCAACGTGGCCGTGCGCGTGGAGGACACCGCGACGCCGGACGCGTTCCGCGTGGTGGGCCGTGGCGAACTGGCGCTGGCGGTCATCATCGAGAACATGCGCCGCGAGGGCTACGAGCTCACGGCCTCCAACCCGGAGCCCATCACCAAGACGGTGAACGGCCAGCTCCACGAGCCCATGGAGCTGCTCTTCGCCGACGTGCCGGAGAACAGCGTGGGCGTGGTGACGGAGCGCCTGGGGCCCCGCAAGGGCCGCATGACGGACATGGCGCAGCTGGGCTCGGGCCGCACCCGCCTCCAGTTCCGCATCCCCGCGCGCGGCCTCATCGGGTTCCGCTCGGAGTTCCTCACCATCACGCGCGGTGAGGGCATCATGAGCAGCCAGTTCGACGGCTTCGAGCCGTGGTTCGGCTACATCCCGAAGCGCGCCAACGGCGCCATGGTCTCCGACCGCCTGGGCGACACGGTGCCCTACGCGCTGTTCAGCATCCAGGAGCGCGGCCAGCTCTTCATCGGCGCGGGCACCACCGTGTACGAGGGGATGATCATCGGCGAGAACGCGCACCCGTCCGAGCTCAACGTCAACTGCTGCCGCGAGAAGAAGCTCACCAACATCCGCGCCGCCGGCCGCGACGAGAACGTCATCCTCGTCCCGCCGCGCGAGATGGGGCTGGAGAAGGCCCTGGAGTGGATCGCCGACGACGAGCTCGTCGAGGTGACGCCCAAGTCCGTGCGCATGCGCAAGAAGGCGCTGGCCGTGGGCGACCGCTACCGCGCCGAGCGCGAGCGCAAGCGCGAAGAGCGCGCCGACGCGGAGTAGTCCTTCCGCGGAAGCGCCTGAAGCTTCCAGGGGCCGTCACCTGCGCACACGCGGGTGGCGGCCCCTTCTTCGTTCCGGCTTCAGAAGCCGAAGCGGACCAAGCGGGCACGATACGGCGTGGAGTTGCTCCGGCTCCCCTGGTCGTCCCAGCCCTTGAACTCCACGTCGTCCAGGAGCCGCTCCGTCTGGCCATTGACGGTGACGGCGTTGATCAACGGGAGGCGGATGGAACCCACGTTGCGGCCCGCGAGCCGGTTGCCGGGGTCCAACGCCTCCTGCCGGCCCTGGGAGCAGCTGTCGGTGAAGTAGCAGCCCCGGTCACAGCTGGCCTTCGAATTGTAGGAGCCGTGCTTGTTCCCGGCCACGTAGATGCGCGGCGCGCCCCGGTACGCCCCCGCGTACTCGAGCTGCGCGTAGCCGTACCAGCCCGACGCGTCGCACGCCGTCTCCAGGTGCGCGGACAGGAAAGCCTGGTCCAGGTACCAGCGGCCGTCGGTGTAGTGCACGTCCAGCACCTGGAACTCGGAGTCCCCGTCGTGGGCGAAGACGTTGAAGATGCCCAGACTGGGGATGCCGTGGTCCTCGGAGTACGCGGCCAGGTAGAAGATGCGCAGCGTGCGCAGGGCGGAGTTCAACGGCCGCGCCGCGAAGTACGGACGACGCGCCACCCCCTTCTCCCCCTGGGCAATCCACAGCGTGGGCATGAAGGCCGCGGCCACCTGGAGCTCGCAGCTGTCGCTCACGCCGTCGTGGTCCGCGTCCGGCACCTGGCCCCAGCACTCCTCCGCGGACGGCAGGTTCGGGATGCCCTGCGCGAGCGCGGGGACGGACAGCAACGACAACACCAGCACCCACACACGCGCATGGGAACGGAGAACGGGGGTCATGTGATTACCTGGAAAGAACCGCGAGGGTGACTTTCAGGGTGAGCACACGAGAGACGGACCTGAATCCGCCCCGGAGTCGTGTCGCGTGTCCGGCGTCAGTCGAAGCGGTAGTAGAAGCGCGGCAGGACACGGACGTCCTGGAGGAGGCGGCAAGGCGGGTGGAGTCGAACGCGGGCAAGCCTCGGGGCCTGCTGTATCCCCGCCCGGATCCCCGGCACTTCGAGCACGTCCGCGTCCTGCCCACGGAGGACCTGCGCCCGTGGGTCGAACACTTCTGGGCCGTGCGGTGGGACCTGCGCGGGCAGCCGCCCTACCTCCAGCAGAGCCTCAGCCACCCGTCGGTGCATTGGGCCTTCCAGGACGGCACGTCGCGCGTGGGAGGCCCGCACCCGGGCCGCTTCTCCATCACGCTGGAGGGGCTGGGCGGCGTGTTCAGCATCAAGTTCCGGCCCGGCGGCTTCTTCCCCTTCGTGGGGACGCCCGTGTCCGCCCTCACGCGACGAACCGCTTCACCCGGTGCGTTGCTGGGGCCGGAGGCGCTGGAGCTGGAGGCGGCCATCCTCGCCACCGACGTCGCGCGAGGCGCGGACCGCGAACGCATCGCCCTGGCGGAGGCCTTCCTGCGGGCCCGTATGCCCGCGCCGGATCCGAACGTGGCGCTCGTGCAGGGGCTCGTCACGCGCATCCTGGAGGACCGCGCGGTGACGAAGGTGGAGGACCTGCTCACGCCTGGAGGCCCGGGCCTGCGCACGCTGCAGCGGCTGTTCAACCGCTACGTGGGCGTGAATCCCAAGTGGGTCATCCAGCGCTATCGCCTGCATGAAGCCGCGGAGCGGTTGCGGGAGACGCCGCCTCCGGAGCTGGCGCGGCTGGCGCAGGAGCTGGGCTACTTCGACCAGGCGCACTTCATCCGCGACTTCCGGCGCATCGTGGGCTGCACACCCGCCGGATACGCCCGGCAGGTGGCGCGCTAGGGGGTGTCCCTAATTAAGCCAAAGCATCATGCAGGCCAGGTGGAGGACCGCCAGGTAGTTGGTGGCGGTCTTCTCGTAGCGGGTGGCCACGGCGCGGAAGCGCTTGAGGCGGTGGAACATGCACTCCACCTGGATGCGCAGCCGGTAGAGGGCGCGACTGTTGCGGCGCCGGTGGTGCTTGCGCGTTGGATTCATCGCGATGACGGGCCTCATTCCGCGCTCCCGGACGGCCTGCACGAGGTGGTCGGCGTCATAGCCGGCGTCGGCGATGAGCGCCTTGCCGTGCGCATACTGAATGAGGTGCTCGGCTTCAGTGACGTCGCCGCGCTGCCCAGGCGTCAGCGTCACTTCGAGCGGTTGGCCCTGGGTGGTGCACAGGGCGTGGACCTTGGAAGAAAAGCCTCCTCGAGAACGGCCCAGAGCATTGCATCGGCCCCCCCTTTTGCGCCCGCGGCGTCCTGATGCGCCCGGATGATGGTGGCGTCCAGCAGCGAGCCGACATCATCCACTTGCAACTGCAGCGACTTGAAGAGCCCCTCCCATACGCCTCGGGTCGCCCAGCGCCCGAAGCGGTTGTAGACCGTCTTCCAGGGCCCGTAACGCTCTGGCAAGTCACGCCAGGGTGCGCCCGTCTTCACCCGCCAGAGCACTGCATTGACGAACTGCCGGTCACCTTTCTTGGTGCGCGGCCCTCGTCGGGCAGGGATGAGTGGCTCAAGCTGCTTCCACTGCTCGTCCGTCAGCTCATGTCGGTGCACTCACCAGGGGTGCTCAGCTCTTCCTTTCCCTGCAAGCTCAACCCTGCCCACGGGGCTGGCGGCCGCTCGGCCTCCAGCACCTTTCTTCAGATAATTAGGGACACCCCCTAGAACGTGTACTTCACGCGCGGGAACACCGCGAACGTCATGATGTTGGGCCCGAAGATGTAGCGCCCGAGCAGGTCCGCGCCCACGGAGAAGTGGTCGAAGGACGTGGCGTACTCCACGCCCACGCCCAGGCCCGCGTTGAAGGCGTTGATGGAGCGGCCCGGGTCGCCCTGGTCCGGATCCACCGGCGTCGGGTCCAACCGCGTGTAGCCCGCCGCCACCTTGGGCGTCAGGTAGAAGCGGTTGGCCAGCCGCACGTGGTACGCGGCCGTCAGGTCTCCGAAGGCCACGGTGAAGTTGTCGGACAGCGCGCAGACGTTGGAGTCCGGCAGGTAGCCCGCGAAGCAGTTCTGCGCGGAGGAGCCCAGCGCGAAGTGGGCGCCCAACGACAGCCGCTCCGTCAAGTCATAGCCAATGCCCAACTGCACGTACGACTGCGCGTTGGAGTAGCTGTTCTCGCCGCCCACCGTGAAGAACACCCCGACGTCGGTCTCGGTGAAGAACCCCCGGCGCGGCTCGAACGGCACGCCCTCCGGCGGCGTGGCCCCCAGGGCCGGCGTCGCCAGCGCGAGCGCGGCCAACAGCAGCGACTTCCTCACGACTCCTCCCGTCACGTTGTCCTCCTGCTCCCTCGCACGCCTGGCAGCAGTGGCACGGACAGTAGTGACGCCCGGCACGAAACGGCAGCGGGGAAAAACGAAAATGGCGTGGACCGTTTCGTCCACGCCATTTCGGTCTTCCAGTCTACGAAGTGCGCCCCGGACTACTCAGCGGCGTCCGCACCCGAGGGCGAGAACAGCCAGGGGTACGTCACGTTCACCACGCCGCCGCCCTTGGGCTCCGGGAACTTCCAGCGGCGGATGCGGGAGATCATGCACTGCTCCGCGGGAGAGCTGCCCAGCGTGGACTCGGACACGCTGGCGTCCGCCAC
Organism: Corallococcus sp. AB032C; assembly: GCF_003668935.1. Classification (NCBI taxonomy): domain Bacteria; kingdom Pseudomonadati; phylum Myxococcota; class Myxococcia; order Myxococcales; family Myxococcaceae; genus Corallococcus; species Corallococcus sp. AB032C. The sequence goes on from NZ_RAWP01000046.1 coordinate 14,029, forward strand.
CGCGCCCGCCGGGTCGATGGTGAAGGCCACCGCGACCTTGCCGGCCAGCGACGGGTTCTTGTTCAGCTCCGACTCGTAGCAGTACTTGATCTCGTTCTGGTGCCGCCGGATGACCTTGGCGATGACGTCCTTGTCCAGGCCGCCAATCACCGTCGTCTTGCCGGGGATGACCTTGGTGACGGACTTGCCACGGCCACCCAGGTCGATGCCGCCGGATCCGCCCGTGCCCCGGCCGTTGCCCTGGGTGCCCAGACCGCCGATGCCCAGCGCCGTGCCGCCGCCGCCGTTGCCCGTACCGCGCGAACCCATGCCGCCCACGCCGTGCGCGTCACCCATGGCCGCGCCGCCCTTGAGGCCGCCCAGCGAGTTGTTGATGCCGGTGCCGATGCCGCCCGGACCGAACACGTCGGAAGCGCCACCCTTCATGCCCTTGAGCGCGCCGAGCAGACCGACCTTGCCCACCACCTGGCGGTCCTTCTCCTTCTTGGACTTGTCCACCACCTGGGTGCCCGGCTTGGAGGGCGCGGCCTCCTCCTGCTTCGCCTCCTCCTTGCCGAACTTGCCCTCTTCGTCCTTGGCCTTGGCGCCCTCCTCCACGCCGGAGAGCTGGAGCTTCTTCGCCTCCACCTTCTTCTCCGGGGTGATGAGGAACTTGGCCACGCGCTGCTGGGACTCGAAGACGTCGTCCGCCGACTTCGTCTCCGTGTGCGGCGTCAGCAGCATGGCGGTGACGAACGCCGCCGCCGCGAGGATGCAGATGGCGGCGATCTTGAAGAAGCCGAAGTCGCGGTCCGACAGCGACGTCGCCAGGATGGCCGGCGACGGCTTCACGTAGCGCATCACGAACGCCACCGTGCCCAGCGACACCTCCGCACGGTCATGCAGGCCCAGCGTGAAGAGCTGCTCCTGCTCCGACGTGGCGTTGTTGAGTTGGCCCGCGGCGCGCAGCGCGTCCTTCGTGCGGACATCGCCGTTGTTGGTGACGAAGACGCCGGAGCCCGCCGGAGCGCGCAGCTCGACCTTGTCGCCCTTGCTCACCGCGAGCACGTGGCGCTTGCCCACCTGCGGAGAGAAGACGGTGAAGGTGTTCTTCGCGCCCTCTCCGATGGTGACCGGCGCGCCGTCCTTGAAGTGCTGGACCTCCAGCATCTGGTCGCCCCAGAGCATGGACACCTGGAGCACCTTCGCGTCCGGCGTGGGCTGCGCGTCCCGGGGCAGAGGCTCCTGCAGGTGCGGCGGAGGCTGCGGCTTGCGGGCCGCGGCCACCTGGGGAGGCGTCGGCTTGCGTGCCGCCACCGGAGGCGGCGGAGGGCCGAACACCGGGGTGGACGTCACGTTCTGGGACACCTGCGTGCCCAACGCGCCCGCCGGAGCGGAGCGCGGCGTGCTCACCGTGCCCACCACGTTCGTGGGCGCCGCGCTCATCGCGGGCCGCTGAGGCGGAGCCTGCCGCATGTTGGGAGGCACCGGAGCGGAGTGGGCCACCGGAGGCGCCACCGGAGCCGCCGGGGGCATCACCGGGCGCTGCTGGAACACGCCGGGCTGCGCCACCGCCGCCGCCGGAGCTACCGGCCGGGGCACCTCACCGAAGAGCACCTCCACCCTTGATGTGCCCACCGTGAGCACGTCCCCGGGCTTGAGCGCCGTGGGGATGATGAGCTTCTGCCCGGACACCTGGGTGCCGCCTTCACTGCCCAGATCGATGGCCGTCACGGAGCCATCGTTGTCCACCTTCAGCATCACGTGGAGGTTGGACACGCGCGGATCCTGAATCTTCACCGCCGCCTGGGCGCCCGACCCCACGATGACACTCTCCGCCTCCGAAACCGTCTCCTGGATGGAGCCGTCCGGGGTGGTGATCCGAAGCGTCAAACCGTTTTTTCTCGCCGCCGCCATGAAGTTCTTCCTTCTTCCCTTCCCGTCCCGAAAACGTTCAACGCCACCTGTGCTGTCTAGAGATTGTCCGCAGACTTCTGAAGCTCCGGGTCGAAGTTCTCCCGGACCTTGATGAGGCTTTGGAAATCCGTCTTCTTGCGGTTGAGGACGTAGGAGCCCTCCGGCTTCGTGAGCTCGCCCTCCACCGCCACATCCGTGAAATCAATCACCGTCTTCTTGCGGTACACGGTGCGATCCTCCTCCTGGATGATCTTCACCGAGTCCTTGCCGTCCTGCGCCAGGGCGGGAGCCGCCACCCCCAGCCCCCCCACCATCACCATCGCTGCCAGCAGTCGTTTCATGTGATGTCTCCGCCAGGCCCGCTTCGCGAATTCCATTGCAGGGCTCGCACCAACTCCAAGTCCCTGGATTCTAAGGGAGCCGCCCGGTCGCTTGCACCTGGGCGGCTAAAGGTGGGAAGAAAGTTCTCGTCCTTCCCGCCGGGACGACTGTTGTTTCTTCAGGGCGTCGGAGCAGGCGTCGGAGCCGTCTGTCCATTGCCAGACGCATCGTCGGCCGCGGGTTCGGCCGGAGCCTCCTGCTCGGGCGCGCTGGTGTCCTGGGGCAGCTGGTTCATCACGGACGAGCCCGCGCCCCCGGTGGCGGCGGCGTCCTTCTTCTCCTCGCCCTCGGCCTCCGCGGTGGCGGCCGGAGCCGGCGGCGGGTTCTTGAGCATGTTCTGCAGGCCGTTCACCTTGGCGGTGATGAGCTGCTTGTCCTGATCCGTCGTGGACGACAGGTCCTTGCAGCGGTCCAGGAACGCGATGGCCTTCTCGAAGGCCGCGCGCTCGGTCGCGTACGCCCAGCCCGCGCCGCACACCGCCTCCGGCTTGTCCGCGGAGCGCGCGAGCACCTTCTCGAACGCCTCGCCCGCGGCCACGCCCTTCTTCGGATCCAGGCCCTTCTGCCCGTCCAGCGCGTACGCCAGGTACAGCTGGCCCTCCAGGCCGTCCGGCTCCAGGGACAGGGCCTTGGTGAAGGCCTTCTCCGCGCCCGCGTAGTCGCGGTAGCTCAGCGCCAGGGCGCCCAGGTTGAGGTGGCCGGGCGCGAAGTTGTCATCCAGCGACACGGCCTTCTGGAACTGGGCCAGGGCGCGCGGGCGGTCGTCCATCTTCAGGTAGATCATCCCCAGCGTGTTGGAGATGGCCGGGTCGTCCTGCGCCACCTTGCGCGCGTTGATGACCAGCAGCTCCGCCAGGCGGTACTGGCCGCGGTCGTACGCCACCAGCGCCAGCGTCTTGTACGCCTCCGGGTTGTCCTTGCTGCGCGCGAGCACGCGCCGGCCCGTGGCCTCCGCCTCGTCCAGCTTGCCCGCCAGCCGGTACGTCGCGGCCAGCGCGTTGAGCACGGGCTCGTCGTGTTCATGGCCCGGCGTCTGGAGCGCCTTCGTGTACAGCCCGAGGGCCTCGTCCAGCTGGCCCGCGTGCCGGTGCATCAGCCCCAGGTTCATCACGGACGGCGTGTGCGCCGGGTTCAGGGCGAGCACCTGCTCGTACGCCACGCGGGCGTCGGCGGGGCGGCCCTGCTTATCCGCGATGACACCCAGGTTGAAGCGCGCGTTGAGCGCCTTGGGCTCGTGGGAGACGACGGCCTCGAAGCCCTTGCGAGCGGCGTCCAGGTCACCGGCCTCGTAGGCCTTCAGGGCCTGCGCGAACTGGCCGTCCGCGTCGCCCTTCTCCGCCGGAGCGGGAGGGGGCGCGGCGGCGGGGACCGTGACGGCGGGCTTCTCCACCGCGTTCATCGCGACGGGCGTGGGCCTGGGGCCCGTGGCGCAGGCCGTGGTGAAGGCGAAGGCGAAGGCCCCCGCCAGGAACATGCGCTTGGTGCGAAAGCCGTTCATCCCCGTCGTCCCCATCCCCTTCAACTGGCTGCTGATGTCGATGCTGTGGTTCGTCTTCACGGCCGCACCCCCTCGAGCGACGCGGTGGGTTCAGACTTCGAGGCGCCCGAGCCCTCCGGCGAGACAGAGGGCTTCGCACCCTCGGCGGGCACGGCTTCCGGCGCGGGCGGCGGCGCGGCGGGCTTTGGATCCACGGAGGCGCTGATGGGGCCGTTGAGGTCCTTCAGCACGCCCGAGGCGATGCGCGAATCACTGCTGCCCCGGTACGTCACCGGCTTCACCTGGGCGTAGGCACCCGGGCGCAGGCGGTTGATCTGATCCTGCGCGGCCAGCGTCCACTCGCTGTAGATGCCCAGCTCGTAGGCCTTCTGGAGGCCCTTCTCCAGGGCGTCGCTGGACTTGTCCTCCAGCGGAAGCGCCAGGTTCTCCAGCTCGCCGCGATACATGCTGAGCTGCTCTTCATCCAGACCGGACGGATCCGGCGAGTCCATGATGTTGCGAGCGAAGTCCGCGTACGCGAGGCCGATGCGGGTCAGCGCCGCGATGCCCCACTCGCCGGAGCCCGTGGCGAGCACCGCCGCGTACTCCTTCTCCACGCGCTGCATCTCCTTCTGCTTGTTCGTCAGGTCGCGGCGGATGGTGGAGACGCGCGTGAACTTGATGTCCGAGAAGCGCTTCCACGTGGGCTCCAGCGCCAGGAAGCGCGCGTGGCCGTACGCGTTGAGCACCGCGGTGTCCTTGCGCACGCCCTCCGCGAGCTTGTTCCAGCCGCGCACCAGCTCGTCCTGCGCCTTCTCCTGGCCGCGCACGTCCTTCAGCTTCTGGTACGAGAGCAGCTCGTGGTACCGCGCCAGGTACGCCTGCCCCGCGGCGGTGCGCGAGTCGCGGCCGTAGTCCTCCACGAACCGGTTGAAGGCGCGGGCCGCGTCGCCCCACTTCTTCTCCTTCTCCCACACGAGGCCGATGGAGAAGGCCACCTGCGGCACGTCCTTGCGGTCCTTGAAGCGCGCCAGGTAGCTGTTCCACGCGGTGACGGCCTTCTGGGACTCGCCCAGGCCGTCGTACCAGACGCCCGCGTTGAAGAGGGCGTCCGCCACCCACTCGCCCGCCGCGTCCACCTGCGCCTTGAGCTCGGCGGCCTTCTGCGAGCGCTTGGACTCCACATCCTCCACTGCACCCGGCGTGTCGTCCTTCTTCGCGACGGTGGTGGCCTTGGCCTTCTTCTCCTTGTCCTTCTTCGACTGCGTCTCGCGGGCCTTGATGGCCGCGTCGTACTCGGCCACGAAGGACTCGGACATCGCCGCGGCCTTCTTGAACTCAGCGACCTTCTCGTAGAGGCCGGACAGCATGTAACGGGTCTGCAGCTCGAAGCTGCTGTTCGGGTACTCCTTGAGGACGCGCTCGCCGGCGGTGATCCCCTTGTCGACCTCACCCGCCTCCTGCGCGATGACCATCGCGTAGGTGAGCGCGCGGTCCGCGTTCTCCGACTTGGGGAACTCCGTCACGAAGGTGAGGAACTCCTCGGCGGCCTTCGCCGGGTTCTTCTCCTTCTTGTAGACGACCTCGTCCACGTACTTGTACTGGCTGCCCTCCACCACGCGGGCCACGCGCAGGGCGAAGTCCGAACCGGGCTTGGACAGCTTCTTGTTGCCCAGGAACTTGCGCGAGAGGGTGTTGAGCTCCTGCCACTCCTCGCGGCTCTCCAGCACGTACATGGTCAGGTCCGCGGCGTCGCGCGAGCGGCGCTCCTCCGGGAACTTCTCGATGATCTCCCCGAAGCGGCGGGCCGCGTCCACGAAGTGCGCGCGGTCGTAGAGGATGACGGCGGCCTGGTAGCGCAGGTCGATCTCATCCTGGTTGCCCGGGTAGAGGTTGTTGTACGTGTCGCACGCGGCGACCAGCCGGTCCTCGAACTTCGTGAGCGACTGCTCGGCCTGCTCCTTGGCGTCGCGCTTCACCAGCTTCTGCTTGGCGACGTCGCCCTTGTCCTTCTTCTCGTCGACCTTCTGGCCGTCCTTCAGGTCGCTCTTGGAGAGCTGGCCGCGCTCGATCTTGACCAGCTTGTCGTACGCGAGCACCGCGTTGTACGAGGCGCTCTTGCGGTAGGCCTCGTTGGAGACCTCCTTCGCGGAGTCGCGGTCCGGAATCTTGAACGCGACCACGGCGTCGTACTCACCGGCGGCGGCCTCCCACTCCTCCAGGGCCCAGAGGATTTCCGCGTAGAAGAAGCGGATGTTGAAGGCGGAGTCCGCCACGAACTCCGGGTTGTCGCTGGAGGCGAACGCGTCCACGTACTGCTTGTAGATGTCGCGCGCGAGCCGGTAGGTCTCCACCTGGCGCGTCTTCTGCGCCTCCTGGTGGTACTCGGTGACCATCACGCGCATGGCCTCTTCGGTGACGCTGAAGGCGTTGCGCAGCACGCCCGCGTTGCTGGCGTTGGAGGTCCACCACTCGCCACCGGGGCGGTAGAGGTCCACCATCCGCTTCATCTCCTTGCGGACCTGCTGGCGCTGGCGCAGGCCTTCGAACGCACGCACCACCGCCTGCTGGTACTCCGGCGCGTTCGCGCCCATGGGCGAGTCGTCGATGAGCGTGCGATACACCAGGATGGCGCTGTCGAAGTGACCCGCGTCCACCAGGCCTGCCGCCGTCTTCGCGAGCAGCCGGCCCTGGCGCCTGGCCGGAGCCTTCTGCTTGAAGTAGGCGAGCGCCTCCTTCGGCTGATCCAACTGGACGTAGAAGACGGTGAGGTCGTTGAGGGCCTCCGTGCGCAGGTCGCCCAGCTCCTCGCCGCGCTGGCTGGCGTAGTCCACCACCTCGTGGAGCTTCTTCAGGCCCGCGTCCAGGTCGCCCGCGTTGAAGTCACACCAGGACAGCTTGTAGGTGGCGTAGGCGTAGATCTTGGGCACGCCAGAGGCGCGCGCCTTCTCGTAGTTCTCCTTCGCGGGCGCGAGCTTGTTGTTCTCGAAGTAGTGGTTGCCCAGCTGGATGTACGCGTCCGGGACGAACTGCGACTTCGGGAAGTCGCGGATCAGCTCCTCGTAGCGCGCCACCGCGTCCGCGCGGCGGTTGAGATCGTAGAGGTTGTAGCCCAGGGAGAAGAGGACCTCGTCGCGGGCCGGGTAGTCCGGGTACTCGCTGAGGATGGCCTCGTAGATGCGCATCGTCTCCGCGCGGTAGCGCTCGGAGTCACGGTGGTCCTGCTCCGGCGCGGTGGCCTTCTCACCGCGCGCCACGGCGGCGTCGTAGGCCTTCTCCGCCGTGAGGAACCTCTCCATCTCCAACTGGTAGAGGTACTTGGACTTCTCCCAGTAGAGCTCCGACAGGCGGTACTGCATCTCCGCCTTCTGCGTGGAGGTCTCCTGCAGCTTGGGGATGAGGCGCTTGAAGCCCTCGATGGCCTCGTCGCGCTTCTTGTCCGCGAGCGCGTCCTTCTTGGAGTCCGCGATGCGCGGCATGTCCGCGAACTTGGCCGTGGCGGGCTTCACCCGCGCCGGTCCCTTGCGCATGTCCTGGGGCGCCACGCCGGGCGGCAGCTCCGCCTTCTTCGCCTCCTCCTTGTCCTTCTTGCTCGCGGCCTCGGCCTTCTTGGCCGCTGCCTTCGAAGAGGACTTCTTCGTCGCCACCTTCCGCGGCGGTGCCGTCTCCTCCGCCGCCTCCCCCACCCCACCGGCCGCGAGCGCGACGCCCACCGCCAGTGCACCGAACCGAAGAACCACCTTCATGCGAGCTCCTGGAGAACCGCGCCTCGCCTGCCTGGGAAAACTTCTGCCCAATTGGGAGGGACGACGGAAAGTAGACGCGGGTACCCAGATTGAGAAGTGGCCCGGAACGTGCCTTGTGCCCCGGCGTACGCGATCACGCCGAGCCACCTTCCAGGACTCAACATCACGCGAAGAGGCCCCGTCCCCCGTGACAAACGCACGGTGGCGGGGCCTCTTGGGGTGCTGCTCATGGCGGCCGGGTGCGACCGGCTCCTACTTGCCTACTTCTCCTGCCGTGCGGGGCAGCCCCGCTTGAGCGTGTACTGATAGTAGCCAATTTCGTCGATCCAGAACTCGCCCTGGAAGCGCCAGTAGTTCCACGCCGCGCCGGGCATCTTCGGGCGGTAGAGCGTCTGGCGGGTGAGCAGCGCCTTCTGGTCCACGCCCTCGGAGAAGAGGTCCTTCTCATCCAGCGCGGTCTGCACGCGGATGATCTCCGCCTGGTCGGAGAAGGTGCGGAGGTTGTCCGCGGCCTCCTTGATGCGGTTCTTCGCCAGCGTGCCGCCCACCTGGAGCAGCGTGGTGCGGATGTCCTCCAGCGACGCCACCGTCTGCGCGGCGAACGGCGTCCCGCGCCACGGCCCTTCACTGATGGCGCGCTTCTCCTGGTCCACGCGCGACAGGGTCCGCATCACTTCACGGATGCGCTCGTTGTTGCGGATCCACAGGTAGACGGCGCGCGGCAGGCGGCGGTTCTCGGAGGCCACCAGGTTGAAGGCCTGGATGGGCGCCACGTCCTCGCCGGTGAAGGGCTCCAGCTGCTTGGCCATGGGGCCGTAGCGCTCGTCGAACGCGGCGAGCGTCGTCTTCACCTCGTCGTAGAGGCACGAGTAGTAATAGACGGTCGCCTTGAGGATCCATGACTCGGGCTGGAAGGCGCCCTCGAACTGCGGCGCGTGCAGCGCCTGGAGGCTGCCCAGCGCGCCGCCGAAGTCCTCGTTCTGGAAGCGGGCGAAGCCGTTCTCGAACAGGGACTGGTCCCAGAAGCGCGCGTAGCGGGGCACGCCTTCGTACGCCTTCACCGCGTCCGCGTACTCGCCCCGGCGGTAGTGCACGCGGCCCAGCGCCAGCAGCGCCAGCTCGCGCGTCTCCGGCAGTTCCACCTGCGGCTCCTTGGTGTGGAGCACGGCCTGGAACGCGGCGATGGCCTCCTTGTCCAGCGTCTCCCCTTCCCCGGGACGCCCCGGGAAGCGCGGGTCCGCGAGCACCGTGCCCAACAGGTAGCGGGCCTTCGCGTAGACGCGGCTGTCCGCGGGCACGGCCTCCAGGAGCGAACGGGACTCCTCGAAGCGCATGCGGCGCTGGCTGGCGGTGCCGACCAGGTAGTTGATGCGCGCCAGCACCTCCTTGGGCAGCGTGACCCAGCGGTCGCGCACCTCGTCGGTGTAGGCCTGGTTGAGGATGCTGGGGATGAGGTTCTGCTCATCCAGCCGCTGCTGCATGTCCACCAGCCCCTCGATGGCCTTGAGGTACGAGGGGTGCGCAGGGCCGGCGTTGACGATGGCCGCGTAGGAGATGAAGGCCGCGACGGGCAGGTCCTTCTTGGCGAAGGTCTGCGCCAGGTAGAACTCGGCCTTGCCCTTGAGGTCCGCGTCCTCCCCTTCCGCCAGCTGCGCGAAGAGGGGGGCGGCGGTGTCGAGCTTGCCTTCGTTGAAGGCGGAGAGCGCGCGGTTGTAGGTGCCCACGTCCTGCTGGGCGAGGGCCACCGAGGACACGGCGAGGGGCCCGAGGACGACGAGGAGTCGGAGCAGTCGGGACATGGTTAGAAGAGCACCGAGAAGCCAGCGTAGAAGCTGACGTTGTTGAGGACGTCCGACGAAGGCTCGGCGACGAGGTCCCTCCCGAGGATGATGTCCTCGCGGTAGTTCTTCTTCGTCTTCGGGTCCACGCCGTCGAACTTCGCCACCTTGCAGCTGCCGCTCAGGCTGAGACCGTCGAAGGGCTGGTTGGCGGCACGCGCGGCCTCCAGCGCCTCGAAGTCCGCCAGGTTGCAGCCGTCCACCTTGTCCACGCGCGCGGTGTAGATGAGGTCGCGCACCTCCAGGCGGAGGGCGTAGTGCTCACCGAACTGCACGCGGAAGCCGCCGCCCACCTCACCCAGGAACTTGTTGCCCGTGTCGCCGAAGCGCGCGGGCACCTGGAACGTCTGCCCCTCCACCTCGTTCGCCACTTCCGGGCGGATGAGGTGGCGCGTCTTGCCGATGCCCGCGCCGCCACTGAGCACCACGCTGAACTGCGCCAGCGAGTTGTTGAAGAAGGCGAACTTGCCGTAGAGCGGCGTGACTTCGACGCCCGCGTACGCGCCCCACTGGAGCAGGAGCGACGACGCGGCCTGGGCCTGCTCGCGCACCTTGTCGATGAGCTCCAGGTTGAAGTCGCTCTCGTCGGAGTACCAGTTGTACTGGCCGCCCACCTGGAGGGCGAAGTTCTCCTGCAGGTGGTAGACGTAGTTCAGCCCGGTGCCCACGTGGTTGGTGAACTTGCCGTTCACCTGCACGACGCCGGGGTACAGCACCAGCTCGTGCTTGCCCTCGTCCGCGAAGCGCTTCTTCTGGACGATGTGGACGTTGACGTTCGGGTTGTAGAGCGGCGCGCCATTCACCAGCCGCTGCTGCTGCGCGTCCGTGGTGCGCGGCGCTTCACCGGTGTCCAGCACCGGCACGTCCGTGGTCGGAGTGGCCGCTGGAGCCTGCGCACTGGAGGGCTCGGAGGACGGCGCGCGGTCCGCGTCGTCCTCACCGGTGACGGCGGGCGCGGACGGCGTGGCCGGCGCGGCTTCAGGAAGGGACTGGGGCACGGCCGGCGCGTCGCGCTCGGTGCGCTGGCGCTCCGGCGGTTCAGCCGGTGAAGGAGAGGCCGGCGCGGTCGCATCCGGACCCGGAGCGGCCGGCGGCTGCGCCGGAGAGGCGCCTTGCGCGAACGCGAGGGCAGGCACCGCGGCGACGAGGAGCGCGATGGAACGGAAGGGTCGCATAGGAATGGGTCAGAACGAAAAGGTGTAGCCGAGGTCGAACTGCACCAGGTGCGTGAGGCCCGGACTGCCGGCGGGCTCACCGGTGGTCCGGCCAGCCTCCCAGTCGTCGCGCAGCAGGTTCACGCGGTAGCTGTCCTTGAAGATCCAGTCGCGCAGCTCCAGCCGGATGCCGTGCTGCTCCTTGATGAAGAAGCGGAACCCCAGCGCGGCGGACACCACCGGCGCCACGCGCGACTCCTTCACCCAGTAGTTCTCCGTGGCGCTGCCCCGGTCATCCACGGCCGTGCGGTTGTCACAGACGCCCGCGGCCCGGTCCACCACCTGGGTGCACTGGATGACGGACTGGCGCTTCAGGTTGGTGAGGCCGCCGCCCGCCCAGAGGTACGTCTGGAAGTGCACCGGGATGTCCGCGACGAGGCTGATCTTCCCGTAGATGGGAGCCCACCGCGCGCCAACGACGCCGTGCAGGCCCATCCGCCACATGTCCTCCAGCTCGTCCGTGACGCGCTTGTCCTCGCGGTCCAGGAAGGACTCGGAGATGGAGCGCGCCAGGCCCGTGTGGCGGCTGACGGCGTAGCCCGCGCGCGCCTCCAGCGCGAACGTGTCGAACAGGTTGTAGGCAATCCCAACGTCGAAGAAGTAGTGCGCCGTCAGGTGCGTCTGCACTGGCAAGCCCACGGACAGGGACAGCTCCGGGTGGCCCGCGGGCTTGTAGAGCCGGTTGCGGACGACCGCCGAGTCCAGGACGCCGTCTTCCTGTGCGGCGGCGCCGAGAGCCGTCAGCGAGAGGCTCAGCGCGGCGAAGACGCGAAGCGTGCGTGCTTTCATATCTCCTGCCCGGCCCGGGGGTGGGCCGTTGGGTGATCCGGATGGCAACCCGTCTGCTTGGACGGCGAGGCTCCGGCGTGGGACAGCGATGTGAGCACGGCGCTCATTCACCGCAAGCGGATCCCAGCGGCAGTCGGTAAAGTTTTCGCCCTTTGCCCCCAGGGCGACCAGCACTCAACGTTTCCGCGCGGATGCGAGGCCTCCGCCCCGCGCGCACGCGCGGACACCACGCCCGGAAACGACGAAAGCCCCGCCCGGCAACCCGAAGGTGCCGGAAGCGGGGCGTCGAACGGGGCGCGGTGAAGCGCCCCGGCGTCAGTGGCTGCGAATCAGCGCGCGGCCTTGTGCTGCGCGCGCATGGCCACCTTGATGGAGGGACGCACGATGACGATGCCGTCGTTGTGGCCGGCGACCGCGCCCTTCACGAGCACGAGGCCCTTCTCCACGTCCACGTCCACCACGGTCAGGTTCTGCGTGGTGACGCGATCGACGCCGTAGTGACCCGGCATCTTCTTGTTCGGGTACGTACGACCCGGCGTCTTACGCTGACCGATGGCGCCCGGGTGACGCTGATACTCGTGCGTACCGTGGGTCTTGGTCTGCGAACCCTTGAAGCTCCAGCGGCGCATGACGCCGGAGAAGCCGCGGCCCTTGGTCACGCCGGTGACGTCCACCAGCTCGCCCTTGGTGAACATGTCCGCCTTGACGGCGTCGCCCACGTTGAAGCCGGCGGCCTCCTCGGCCGTGACGCGGAACTCGCGCAGGTGACGGCGCGGCGTGGCGCTGGCCTTCTTGAAGAAGCCGAGCTCCGGCTTGTTCAAGAGCTTCTCGCGGATTTCGCCGAAGCCCACGGTCACCGCGGAGTACTCATCCTTCTCCGGGGTGCGCTTGCCGACAACCAGACAGGTGTTGACGTCGATGACCGTCACCGGAACGAGGTTGCCCTCGTCGTTGAACACCTGGGTCATGCCGATCTTCTTGCCAATCAGACCCTTCACGTCGTCCTCACAGCGAGCGCCCGTGGCGCTGAAAGCCCAATGAATTCAATGAACTGGCCTACACGCGTACCCGCGGCCGCCAGGAAGCGGCGCAAGATAGCAAACACGTCCCCTACGTCAAGCACCAAGGGTGGGCGTACCCCTCACTGCGCGACGTCCAACCGCTTGTAGAAGGGGTTGAGCTGCCCGTCCGCGATGCGCTGGGCATACACCTCTTCGCCGAGGAGGAACAGGGCCTGATCCAGATAATCTTCCGCGCCCTTGATCTCCTCTTCCTTGGCGGCGATGGACTGGTCGAGCTCCGCCATCCGGGCGTCGTGCTGCTGCTTCTGCTCCTCCGCGGCGTCCTCCAGCTCGATCAGGCGCTTGTGCGCCAGGATGCCGGCCCCGCCGGGCTGACCAGGAGTGGGCGTGAGGGCGGTCGCCAGCTGGGACTCCCAGTCCTCCACCTCGCGCGACAGGCGCATCTGGGCGATGCGGTTCTTCTTTAGATTTTGCTTGGCGGCGTCCAGCTTCACCGGATCCTGGGTGGTCATCTCCAGGTCCGCGAGCTTCGACTCCAGCTTCTTCAGGCCCGCGAGGGCGTAGCGCAGGTCGGCGCGGCGCGTGTCCAGTGTCTTGCGCAGCCCCTTCACCTTGCCCTCCACCGCTGTCACGGCCTTCTGGAACTTGCCGGTGATCTCCTTCTGGGCGCCGCACTCGTCCTCGTGCTGCGCCAGGAAGTCCTGATAGGCCACGTCCTCGTCGTTCATCTCCGCTTCCAGCGCCGCCAGCTCGTCCCGGCGCGCCTCCAGCACCTCTTCGGCGCGGTAGACGCGTTCCATGGAGCGGGGGCAGTTCGGCTTGCCCGGGAGGACGTCCCGGGCCAGGTCGCCGAGCTGGAAGATGAGATCGTTGTAGCTCTCCTTCGCCATGGGCGGATTCATACGCCCAAGACGCCAGGACTGTCACCGGCCGAGCGCATTCCCCGCGCCCGGCCCTCTTTCCGCCTCCTCAGGAATCCGCGGGAGCCGCGACGGCCTGGGACTCGCCCCGCCGCACCGCCGCCAGGGCCCCTTCCGCCAGGGCGAGCAGTTCCCGGGCCCGATCCTGCTCCTCGGTCCGGTTCAGCTCGCAGACCCAGGCGGATGACAGGTCCGCGTGCTGGCGCGCCATCTCCGCGGTTGTCTCGTAGCGCGCGGCCGATGCGCGCGCGAAGGCCCCCTCCCGGCGCAGCTCCAGCACCGTGTCCGGATCCAGATCGATTTCCTCTGGAGGTACCGGCAACGGCCCTCGCCCCAGCGCCGCCAGACGGGCCAGGAGCCGTGATGCATGGGCGCGACAGAAGGCGGCCAGCACCATCAGGCGCGCCCGGACCCGCGCGTCGTTCATGCGCTCCGCCAGCCCCGTCATACGACGGGCTGACACCACTTCTGCCTCCCACGCGGCGGCCAGTGCGGCTGCCAGCCGGGTATGCCTCGCTCCCATCAGCGTCCCTCCCCCACCCTCGTGAGACGCAAGCTAGGAACGCTGTTGGTGCAATTCAACCGACCGCGCGAGCAACCATCCAATAAAGCCCCACTCCCGCGAGGCCAATGGACGACAGGCGCACAACCTTCGAGTGCAGACGGGGCCTGCGCTGAACGATTCGCAGCACGGGAACCAGGAAGGCCACCACCGCCGCCTGCCCCACCTCCACCCCCAGGTTGAAGCCCAGGAGCGCTGGCGCCACGTCCGTCCCCAGCCCGTAGCCGCCGAGCACGCTCGCGAAGCCCAGCCCATGCACCAGGCCGAACAGGAAGGTCAGCCCCGCACGGTGCCCGTGCCGGCGCAAGAGCAGGTTCTCCAGCGCCATGTAGAGGATGGAAGCGGCGATGGCGGCCTCGGCCCACCGCGTGCCCCGCGCGCCCAGCGTCACCACGCCCAGGGCCGTGAGCCCCAGCGTCAGCGAGTGCGCCAGCGTGAAGGACGTCACCAACAAGAGGATCCGCCGGAACGAGCCGCCCACCAGCAGCACCGCCAGCAGGAACAGCAGATGATCCGCCCCGGCCAGGATGTGGCGGATGCCCTCGCCCACCCAGCCGGCGAAGCCGTCCACCGCTCCGGGCGCGACCTCTATTTCGTGGGCATGGGCGGCGGCCGGTCCCAGCAGGAGCAGGGCCAGCAACACCACCCGGACCGGGGGAAACGGCTTCATCGCGCGAAGGAGCCTGCCCTCCGCGCGCCCTGCCCGTCCACTACTCGTGCACGAACTCCAGCTGCACCTGGTGGCGGCCCGAAAGCCCGCCGTGGTGCGCGCCGCAGCGCGGACAGACCATGGGTTGATCCCATTCCCACTGGGCCTGCACCTCGTCCCCGCAGCAGAGCATGGGGAGCGTGCGCAGCATCTCCTCGTCCGGAGGCAGCGGCCGGGGCAGCGGCTCCGGCGCCACGGAGATGAAGGTGGGCCGCGGGTTCTGGGACAGCGTGCGCTGCACGTACGCCAGCTGCTCGTACCGCACGTGGTTCGCCCACGCGCGCGCCATCTGCTCCACGTGCGCGGACTGATCCGGCGTGAGCCACGCGTCCGGCAGCGCGCGGTGGCCGCAGTACAGGCAGTGCCACGCAGGCAGCTCCTCGGGCGTGTACGCCTCGTGGAGGTTTTCGAAGGGGAAGTAGCCCGCGAGCAGCCGCTGCAGCATCCCCGCGTCGTGGCGGCTGGGCCGCGTCTTGAAGGAGCGCTGGCAGCGGGGACATTCGCGCCGCACGAAGCCCGCCTTGTCCCGCGGCAGCTCCAGCCACGCCATGTCCAGCTCCGGCAGGTTCATGCCAGCCCCCGCCGGCGCCCCAGCGACGCGACGGCCAGCACGAACGCGATGAGCGAGAACACCAGGAGCAGGTGCACCCACTGCCCCTCCGTTGAACCGGTGATCAGCCCCATCACCCACAACACCATCAAGATGATGCCCATGGTCCAGTACACGCCACGCCTCCCGCCACACAGGGCCTCGAAAACTCAGACCGGGCGCAAGCTAGGAACGCGGAGGCACCGCGGCAACAGGTGGAGCTTTCTGCAGGGTCAGGTTGGGAAACAACCTTCCCAGGCCGGGCATTTTTTCCGGATGCCGTGGGCCATGCCGGTCCTGTTTCAGCCCCTCTCTAAAGGATCCGTAAGGCAGCTGGCGCACGCTACGTACGCTGGCACGTTGCCTGCTTAGCCGCTGGGTGTGGGCGAGTCAGCGGGCGCGAGTGGTTGGGCGCCAGGGGAGGGCGTGATGAGGGGTTGGACGGTGGCGATGGCGGCGGCGGTGGTGCTGATGGGGACGAACGCGGTGGCGTTCCCGGTGCAGGTTCCGGTGGGTGCGCAGGGGGAAGCGCCGGACGTCGCGGCCCTGAGGGCGCAGCTGGCGGAGAAGGACGCACAGCTCAAGGCCGCCCTGGCCCGGCTGCAGCACTATGAGGACGAGGCGGACTACCTCCGCGCGGAGCAGATGGGCGTGGCCGAGGCCGTGCGCGCCTCCGGGCTCCCGGAGCGGCAGCAGCGCCGGCTGGCGGTCTCCATCGTCCGCGAGGCGGAGCGCAACAACCTGGATCCGCTGCTGGTGGTGGCGCTGATCCGCTGCGAGTCGTCCTTCAACAACTACGCGGTGTCCGGCGTGGGCGCCATGGGCCTCATGCAGGTGATGCCGGACACGGGCAAGTACCTGGCGGAGAAGTCCGGCTGGCGGCTGGGCCGACACACCAACCTCTTCGACTTCGAGACGAACGTGAACCTGGGCACCGCGTACCTGGCGGACCTCATCAGCCGCTTCGGCTCCGTGGAGGGCGCGCTCGTCGCCTACAACGCGGGTCCCGGGCTGGCCAAGCGCATCCTGGCCAAGAAGGAAAACCGGGTGAAGTTCATGGCAGGCTACCCCGCCAAGGTCGTGAAGGAGTTCCGCAAGCTGAAGGCCCAGCAGGAGCGCGCCATCAGCCTGCGTGCCGAGCAGCCGACAGCCGACCGCAAGGGTTGACCGCTGCGTGACATGAACTCCGCCCGGTCGCCAACACTCCAACCGAAGTTGCATGCCCGGCACTGACCTGATCGCCGGTGAAGGCGCACTGTCCGGCTCCGGCTGTGCACCCCCACCCCACGGTGGGAACCCGGACCACTCCTGTGGTCCGGAAACGTGCGGCAGCCGCCATCACATCGCGGGGTGGCACACACGTGCACACCTTAGCGGGAGCGCGGATCATGACGGGGCTTCAGATTCATCGGCAGGAGGAGGCGGCGGGTCGGATCACGCTGCGTCTGGAGGGAACGTTGGACGGCCGCACGGCCCAGGAGCTGCGCAACTCGCTCCAGGCGCTGGGCCAGAGTGAGGTGGTCCTGGACTTCGCGCACCTGCGTGAGTTCAAGGACAGCGCGGTGGGCGTCCTGACCCACGGCCTGAAGGACGGCGCCGTTCAGCTGCGCGGGCTGGCTACGCACCACGAGCGGATGTTCCGCTACTTCGGCGTGCTGGCCTCGCCGACGACGCACCGGGCGTACTACACGCCCGAGGACATCCTCTCCGTCTGAGGATGAAGGGCCCTCCGGGCCGCGTGCACCCCCGGCAAGCGCCCGCGCCTCCAAGGCAAGCGGGCATCCGGCGTGGAACACGGGCGGCCTGGAGGGGTGCCGGCGGGCGTTTGCCTGGGCTAGAGTCCGCGCCCAGATGACCCAGCCCGCTCGCGTCCTCGGTCCAGTTCCCTCCCCTGCTTCCGCGCGCGCGGTGATGGAGCGGCTCGCCGCCCAGCTTGGCCGCGCCGTGCAGGGAAAACCGGAGGAGGTGCGGCGCGTCGTCACCTGCGTGGTGGCCGGCGGGCACCTGCTGCTGGAGGACATGCCCGGCGTGGGCAAGACGACGCTGGCGGAGGCCCTGGCCCGAGCGTGCGCCCTGTCCTTCGCCCGCATCCAGTTCACCGCGGACCTGCTGCCGGCGGACATC
Source organism: Corallococcus sp. AB032C (assembly GCF_003668935.1). Classification (NCBI taxonomy): domain Bacteria; kingdom Pseudomonadati; phylum Myxococcota; class Myxococcia; order Myxococcales; family Myxococcaceae; genus Corallococcus; species Corallococcus sp. AB032C. The sequence goes on from NZ_RAWP01000046.1 coordinate 31,296, forward strand.
CTGGGCGCGCAGGTGTTCCACGCGCAGACGGCCACCTTCTCCTTCCGGCCCGGGCCGCTGTTCCGGCAGCTGGTGCTGGCGGACGAGCTCAACCGCGCGCCCCCGCGCACCCAGTCCGCGCTCCTGGAGGGCATGGCCCAGGGCCAGGTGTCGCTGGACGGGCAGACCCACGCGCTGCCTTCACCCTTCACGGTGGTGGCCACCCAGAACCCGGTGGACTTCTCCGGCACCTATCCCCTGCCGGACTCGCAGCTGGATCGCTTCCTCGTGCGCCTGTCCCTGGGCCACCCGGCGCCGGACGTGGAGGCGCGCCTGCTCACCACGCGCGGCGCGGCGTCCCCGCTGCCGTCGGTGGAGGCGGTGACGGGGCCGGAGGAGCTGGCGTCGCTGCGTGAGTTCACCCAGGACGTGAAGCTGGACGCGACGGTGGCGGACTACGTGGTGCGGCTGGCTCGGGCCACGCGCGAGCACGGCGACCTGGAGCGCGGCGCGTCCACCCGCGCGGTGCTGGCGCTGGGGTCCGCGGCCCGGGCGCAGGCTTTGTGGGAAGGGCGCGACTTCGTCACCCCCGGTGACGTGCGCGCCATGATGGTGCCCTGCTGGGCGCACCGCGTGCTCTTGAGGAGCGCCGTGCAGGGCGTGTCCGCGCGGGACGAGGCAGCGCACCTGGTGGAGGAGATCGCCCGCAAGGTGGCGGCGCCCCGGTGAAGGCCCCTGCCCGCCCCCCACTCAAGGCGCGGCTGCGCGCCCTCCTTCGTCCGCCGCGCACGCTGTCGGTGACGAAGACGGGCCGCACGTACCTGGTGGTGACGTTCGGCGTGGGGCTGGGCGCGCTCAACACGGGCAACAACCTGCTCTACCTGCTGCTGGGACTGCTGCTCAGCATGGTGGTGGTGTCCGGCGTGCTGTCGGAGCGCTGCCTGCGCGACCTGACGGTGCGCCGGGTGGGCGCGGACGCGGCCTTCGCGCGCGAGCCCTTCGCCTACCGCTGGGCGGTGTCGCGCAAGAAGGGGCACGGCTTCGCGCTGACGTTCTCCGAGGACCTCTCGCCGCTCACCGGCACCGGGAAGCTGGGGCACCTGTCCGCGGGCAAGGAGCACATCGTCCGGGCGGACCTGGCCGCGCCGCACCGGGGCCCCGTGCGCCTGTCCGGCGTGCGCGTCACCACCACGTGGCCCCTGGGCCTGTTCGCCAAGACGCGCGTGTTCTCCCTGGAGGGGACGCTGCTCGTGTATCCGCGCCGCGGCTACGCCTGCAAGGAACCAGGGCCCGCGGAGAAGGGCCCCCGGGGCGAGTCGGGCAGCCCGCGCCACCTGGACGGCACCGGCGACGTGGCGGGCCTGCGCGAGCTTGCCCCGAACGAGGACGCGCGCCGCATCCACTGGCTGAAGAGCGCCGCGGCGGGGCGCCTCCTGAAGGTGGAGCGCGAGCGCGAGGAGCGCCGCATCTGGAAGCTCGCGCTGGAGACGGGCCTCACGGGTGACGCGCTGGAGCGCCGCTGTGAAGAGGTCGCCGCCCAGGCGCACCAGCTCCTGGACGCGGGACATGAGGTCGGCCTCCAGTTGCCGGAGCGCGCGCTGCGGCCGGCGGCGGGGGCTTCGCAGGAGCGGCGCGTCCTCCAGGCGCTCGCGTGGGTGGGCTTCGAGGACGCGGACGCAGGGACGGACTCCCGGGAGGCGGCGTGAAGCGCCCCTTGAGGCTGCGGCTCGCCCTGCGCGACCTGGCGGTGGGCTTCGCCTTCGCCGCGATGGCCATGTCCGGCCAGCTCCCCGTGTGGGTGCTGGGCGTCTTCATCGGAGCGCTGGTGCTGGCGCTGGGCGACGTGCGGCTCGTCGCGCGCTTCTCCCGCCTGTCCGCGCTGGGGCTGCTGGTCGCGGCGGTGCTCCTGGGCCTCCAGCTGACGGCCGGCGCGATGAACGCGGTGGTGGCGGCGTGCGCCTTCGCGAGCCTCATCGCCGCGCAGCGGATGCTGTCCACGCCGGACGCCGCGGCGGAGGGACAGACGCACCTGACGGGCCTCTTGATGGTGGCCGGTGGCGCGGCGCTGTCGGGCGACATGACGTACGCGCTGTGCCTCATCGCCTTCGGGGTGCTGGCCAGCCTGGCGCTGGCGCTGGGCGTGGTGGAGGCGGCGGTGCCGGACGGCGAGCCCGTGCCGGTGCGCGCGGTGCTGCGGCCGCTGTCCGTGGGCGTGATGTTCGCGGTGGCCGGCTCGGTGGCCTTCTTCGTCCTCTTCCCCCGCCTCAACTGGGCCATGGTGGGGCCGCGTTCTGCGCCGGGCTTCGGCGCGGTGAGCAGCGCGGGCTACTCCAACACCGTGCGGCTGGGCGGCGCGGGCACCATCAAGGGCAACCCGCGCGTGGTGCTGCGCGCCACGCTCACGCCGGATCCGGGCCGCGAAGCGCTGGACGCCTACTGGGTGGGCCGCACCTACGACACCTTCGACGGCATGGAGTGGACGAACGTCGTCGGCGCGCAGCAGACGGAGCGGCAGATCACCCTGCGCCCCGCCAGCGACACACTCCTCCACCAGCGCATCGAGCTGCTGCCCGCGTACGGCGCCCGCACGCTGATTGCCCTGGAGATGCCCTCGCGCCTGGGCAACGCCATGGCCCACACGCCCACCGGCACCCGGAACAGCCCGGTGCAGCTCCAGGGCGGGGGCGAGGTGCGCTTCACCGTCACCGCGCCCTCGTACACCTACGAGGCCTACAGCCTGCCGCCGGACGCGAAGAAGGGCATGTCCGACGGCCTGGTCCCGGCGGAGCGCGACCAGCTCCTGGCGCTGCCCGAACACCTGGACGCGCGCGTCGCGCAGCTCGCGGCGCAGGTGCTCCAGGGAGAGAAGGAGCCGCTGGCCGCCGCGCGCAAGCTCGCCACCTTCCTGCAGCGGGACTACGGGTACACGCTGGAGCAGGCAGGCACTCCGGAGGATCCGCTGGCGGAGTTCCTCTTCGTGCGCAAGGCAGGCCACTGCGAGCACTTCGCCACCGCGCTCACGCTGATGCTGCGCACACAGGGCATCGGGGCGCGGCTCGCCACGGGCTTCTATGGCGGCGCGCGCATGGACGGCGGCTACCTGGTGCGCGCGGGCGACGCGCACGCCTGGACGCACGTGCTCGTCCCAGGGCGGGGCTTCGTCACCGTGGACGCGACGCCGCCGTCGAACCGCACGAGCCAGGGCTCCGTGCTGCTGGAGAAGGTGCTCGCGCTCTATGAAGCGGTGGAGTCGCGCTGGCGCAACTCCGTCGTCGACTACTCCTTCCGCGACCAGTTCGAACTGGCGAGCGCCCTGGTCCGCCCGCCGCGCCGTGCGCCCGGCGCCCCCGCGAACGAAGGCCCCAGCCGCCTGCCCCCGCCGCGCGCGTGGGTGACGGCCGCCGTCGTGGCCTTCGTCATCTGGCGCGCGGGCCGCTTCGTCTCCCGCTGGACGGGCCGCGCTCCGGTGCTGGAGGCCACGCGCTTCCTCGACCGGGTGGACGTGGTGCTCCAGAAGGCCCATGTGCCGCGCTTTGAACACGAGACGCTGGAGGACCTGACCACGCGCCTGGCGCGCGACGGACATCCGCTGGCGCTGGCGCTGACGCCCCTCACCCGCCGCTACCTGGAGGCCCGCTTCGGCGGCCGTGCCCTGCGCGAGGGAGAGGCCGAGCACCTGCTCGCCACCTTGCGCCGCGCGTTGGATGCGGAAGCCGCCCGTCGAGCAGTAAAGCCGGCCGGACAGTCGGGCCCTACCGCCCGCGCCTCCTGAGCGGAAGAGAAGTGCCCTCTGGATGGAAGCGGGCTTCCGTCGCCGGTCGCTCGCCCTCCCCAGGAACGCCCGGCCGAGGTGGAGAAATGTCTCCACAGCCGCCACCCGTCGCCATTAAGCGTTTCACGCAACCCCATTCGCGAACGTCATGGCGACGTGCGCTCGAGGGCACCGCGCCGTGCATTTTCTCCCCTCGCAGACCCGCGGTTTTCCTACCGGCCACGGGTAACGGTTACAGACCGTTGCCAGGGGACCCCCACCTGCGCCTTCCAACCCCTCGGAGACACACGCGAATACATCCGACCCTGGTTGGCATCCCGGTTGCTCAGGGCAGACACGTCAAGTTGTAGGACTTGAACCCAGAGCACCTTTCAAGCGCCTCCGCCGCGGCAGGAGGCCCGATTTGGAGAATCCATCCATGCAGGCTTCGACCGAGCAGTCGTCCAATTCTGGCTCCCTCGCGATGTATCTCTCGGAGATCAACCAGTACTCGCTCCTGAAGGTGGAGGAGGAGCAGGAGCTGGCGCGCCGGTTCATCAAGGGTGACCTGGCCGCGGGCCACCGCCTGGTGACGAGCAACCTGCGCTTCGTGGTGAAGGTCTCCTACGAGTACCGCTCCTACGGCATCAAGATGTCGGACCTCATCCAGGAGGGAAATATCGGCCTGATGAAGGCCGTGCAGAAGTTCGATCCGGACAAGGGCATCCGCCTCATCTCGTACGCGGTGTGGTGGATCCGCGCGTACATCCAGAACTACATCCTGAAGAGCTGGTCCCTGGTGAAGCTTGGAACCACGCAGGCGCAGCGCAAGCTGTTCTTCAGTCTGGCGCGCACCCGCCGTGAGCTGGAGAAGCTGGGCAGCGGCGAGACCGTGGTGAACGTGGATGAGATTGCCCGCAAGCTCCACGTGAAGCCCGGAGAAGTGCGTGAGATGGAGCAGCGCATGGGTGGCCGGGACTTGTCCCTGGACGCGCCCATGGGCGAGGACGGCGGCAACAGCCACGTGGACTTCGTGGTGAGCGCGGCGGCGCCCCAGGACGATGAGTTCGCGGACAAGGAGGAGGCGGGCCTCATCAACAACCGCGTCCGCACCGCCCTGATGCGCCTGGACCCGCGCGAGCGCTTCATCATCGAGCAGCGCGTGATGAACGAGCGCCCCATGACGCTCAAGGAGCTGGGTGAGCACTTCGGCTTCTCCCGCGAGCGCGCGCGCCAGCTGGAGATCCGCGCCAAGGACAAGCTCAAGTCGGAGCTGGCCGCCCTGATGGCGGAGGTGGATCCGGAGACGCTCGCCGCCCAGGGCTGAGGGCTGTTTTCGCGCCCCGGCGGAGACCCTGCTACAACGGGCCCCCTGATTTCCTGTCAGGAGTGCCTGCTTGTCCCACGGTTCCCCGCCGGTCGTCGATGATCGCGTCCCCCTCGCGGAGGCGCATGGTGCCCCGCACAAACCCTATGTGTCCCCCGAGCAGTCGCCCACGGAGCTGACAATCCGTGGCTTAGTGCTCGGGTCGGTGCTGGGCATCGTGTTCGCGGCATCGTCCGTGTACCTGGCCATCAAGGTCGGCCTCACGGTGTCCGCGTCCATCCCGGTGGCGGTGCTCTCCATCGCCATCTTCCGGGCCCTGGGGCGCTCCAGCATCCTGGAGAACACCATCGTCCAGACGACGGGCTCCGCGGGTGAGTCGCTCGCGTTCGGCGTGGCGGCGGCGCTGCCCGCGCTGCTCATCCTGGGCTACGACATCAGCCTCACGCACGCGTTCCTCACCGCCGCGCTGGGCGGCGTGCTGGGCGTGCTGATGATGATTCCCCTGCGCCAGGGCCTCATCGTCCAGGAGCACGGCAAGCTCACCTACCCGGAGGGCACCGCCAGCGCGGACGTGCTCATCGTGGGCGAGCAGGGCGGCACCAACGCCCGCACGGTCATCCTGGGTTTCATCATCGGCGGCGTCTATAAGTTCGCCTACTCCGGGATGAAGCTCTTCAAGGAGGCCATCGGCACGCCCATCAAGGGGCTCAAGGCCGCGACGCTCTCCACGGAGGTGTCCCCGGAGCTGTTGGGCGTGGGCTACATCATCGGGCCGCGCGTGGCGGGCATCACCTTCGCTGGCGGCGTGCTCAGCTACCTCATCCTCATCCCGATGATCTCCTTCTTCGGCAGCGGCATGGAGACGCCGCTGCTGGTGCACAACGGGATGCTCATCAAGGACATGTCGCCGGATCAGATCCGCAACGCGTACGTGCTCTACATCGGCGCGGGCGCGGTGGCGACGGGCGGCCTCATCAGCCTCATCCGCTCCCTGCCCACCATCGTGGGCGCCTTCAAGCGCAGCGTGGAGACGCTGCGCCAGTCGAGCACGCAGGGGCCCGTGCCCACGGTGCTGCGCACGGATCAGGACCTGCCCATCACGGTGGTGCTGGTGGGCAGCGCGCTGCTCATCCTGGCCATCTGGCTGGCGCCGCCGCTGCACGTGAACTTCATCTCCGCCATCCTCATCGTCATCTTCGGCTTCTTCTTCGTGACGGTGAGCGCGCGCATCACCGGTGAGATCGGCTCCTCGTCCAACCCCATCTCCGGCATGGTGGTGGCCACGCTGCTCGTCACCTGCCTCGTGTACCTGCTGTTCGGCTGGACGTCGTCGCCGGACCGCTTCATGGCGCTCACCACGGCGGCCATCGTGGGCATCGCCGCGTCCAACGGCGGCACCACCGCGCAGGATTTGAAGACGGCGTTCCTCGTGGGCGGCACGCCCAGGAAGCAGCAGATCGCCCTCTTCGTCGGCGTGCTCACCAGCGCCATGTTCATCGGCCTGGTGCTGGTGCTGCTCAATCAGGGCGCCACGGCGGTCATCCCGGAGGCGCACCCGGGCGTGCAGGTGACGGAGCTGACGCAGGAGACGCGCACCCAGCACACCTACCGCTGGTCGGTGTCCCAGGACGCGCTCACCCAGCGCGGCATGACGCCCGAAAAGCTCAAGCGCTCGCTGTGGGCGGAGCGCCTGGACGCGGCGCCGATGGACGGCGGGCTGGAGCTACGCAGCTGGCGCCCGATGCCGCCCGAGCAGCTGTCCGGCCTCACGCTGACGCCGGCCAACGGCCCGTCGCTGAAGCTGTCGGACGCGGGCGCCATCACCGCCGGTCCGGACCGCGTCTACAAGGAAGGCTTCGTGCGCGGCGCGGACACGCCCGTGCCCGCCGGCCGCTACCTGGTGGATGACCAGGGCGCCATCCAGTACGTGGTGGACCCGGGCATCGGCGGCCGCATCAGCGAGTACGAGGGCCAGACGCTCACCCGCTACTCCGCGCCCAAGGCGCAGCTGTTCGCGCTCATCATCGACGGCATCCTCACGCAGCGGCTGCCGTGGGACCTGGTGCTGCTGGGCGTCTTCATCGCGCTGATGCTGGAGCTGTGCGGCGTGTCCTCGCTGCCCTTCGCGGTGGGCGTGTACCTGCCCATCAGCAGCAGCGCCCCCATCTTCGTGGGCGGCATGGTGCGCCACTTCGTGGACAAGCTGCGCGGTGGGAGCGCGGCGGAGTCCGAGTTCTCCCCCGGCACGCTGATGTCGTCCGGCTACATCGCGGGCGGCTCCATCGCGGGCGTGCTCATCGCGTTCCTCGAAATCGCCAGCGACGGGGCCTGGACGCGCGCCATCAACCTGCCTGCACTCTTCGGGCATGAAGGCGCGGTGGGCTCCTTCCTCAACGCCGTGGGCGAGAGCGAGCTGGCGCACCCGACGTGGTCCAACGTCTGGGGCCTGGCGTTCTTCGCCGTCCTCACCGCGGTCCTGTTCCGCTCGGCCGTCAAGGGCAAGAGCGGCGCGGAAGCCCCGCCGCCGTCGCACTGACGGCTTGAAGCACCCTCCCCGCTTCGTGCTCGCGGGGAGGTTCCGTCACAGCCCGGGCACCGACGGCGGCACCTCCGTGTCGCCGCCGGCAGCGTCCGCGGACCCCTTCGCGCAGACGTACTCCGCTCGCAGCGGCGTCACGATGCCGAAGGTGAAGGCGTAGACGAACGGGCTCCACCACGGCCAGTACACGTCCACCCGGGACAGGCCATGCCGGCACTCCGCCGCGGCCACGTTGGACGTCGTCAGCCCCTCCACCAGGCTCACACCCGTCTGGGCCTCCGGTGCGCCGTCGCGCGGCGCCGGACTGCGCACGCTCATGCGGAAGCAGCCCGTGAGGGACGCCAGGACCAGGGCGGACGCGGCCAGTCGCTTCATGGACGGGACTCCAGGCTGTAAAGGGACTCCTTGCGTAACACACCGGGGCTTCACCGCCAGTCCGCCCCATGTTGCCCAGGTGTCACGCCAACCCCCTGGATTCTGGGCAGTTGTCGAATTGGGAGCCGGACCTGGACGGGAGTACACTCCAGGCTCCCCCCCACCGGGGCCTTCCGCCCCCTCCGGATTCTTCCAGGATTCATGGCACAGCCCCAGAAAGTCACGGACGCGACCGCGGAGCCGGAGCAGTCACCGGAGGTCCGCGAGAAGGTGGAGCTGGCGAAGACGTTCGCGTTCCACCTGCTCAAGGGCATCAAGCAGATTGGCATGTACCGCCACAACGAGGCGCGCTTCCCGGAGTTCCTCTCCAAGGCGCTGGAGGCCATCTCCACGTACACGGAGAAGTTCGGACCGCTCTCGCTGAAGGTGGAGCAGCAGAACTTCATGCTGCACGGCGAGCCGCTCTTCTCCGAGGAGTCGCCGCTCCCCTACAAGTTCTTCCGCGACGGCATCCGTCAGCTCATCTTCCGGCCGGGGCTGCCGCTGGAGGAGCTGGTCACCCTCACGCTCATCGCGCTGTCGGAGCCGGAGCGCGGCGCGGACGACGTGCTGGCGCAGCTGTGGCGCGCGGGCATGCAGCAGGTGGAGTACGTGGTGGTGGAGGGCTTCTCCATGGAGGGCGCCTCCGAGGACGAGGTCCAGGTGGAGGTGGACAAGGTGGTGGGCTACCTCTACTCCCGCCTCACGACGAACTCGGATGACTTCCTGCGCTTCGCGCGCGTGTCCGCGGAGGACCTGGACGCGAAGCTGGACGGCGTGGAGCAGATCCGCGGCCTCGTCGTGGGCGGCCGGCACGCCTCGGACGACCTGAAGGCCCGCATCCAGCGCGACATCACCGAGGAAGAGAGCGCGCGCCTCTTCCCCAAGCTGGTGGGCGCGGTGTTCCAGGTGGTGGAAGGCGGCGTGGATGACGCGGCGCTGCTGGAGGAGATCTTCCTGCAGCTGCTGGACATGCTGCTGCTCCAGGACGACTTCGCCACGGTGAACCAGATCGTCCTCAAGCTGCGCGCGCTCTCCCAGCGCGAAGGCGGCGAGGACCTGGGGCGCATGCTCAACAACTTCCTCCACAAGATGGGCGAGGAGCAGCGCCTCACGCGGCTGGGCGAGTCGCTGAAGACGACGCGCACGCGGCAGCCGCAGGACGTGACGCGCTACCTGCAGGCGCTGGGCGTGGACTCGGTGCTGCCGCTGCTCAGCGTGCTGGAGACGATTGAACTGCCGGAGAACCGCCTGCTCGTGGGCGACGTGCTGGCCACGTTCGCGCGCGACCTGCCGGAGCCCTTCGTCGCGCGCCTCCTGTCGGACCGGCCGCAGACGGTGCGCGACATGGTCTACATCCTGGAGAAGAGCAACCACCCGGAGCGGGTGAAGATGTTCGGCCAGGTGATGAAGAGCCCCAACCTGGTGGTGAAGCTGGAGGTCATGCAGATCATCGGGCGGGGCCGCACGGCGGAGGCCCGGCGCATCATCCTGGATGCGCTCACCGACGGCGTCGCGCAGGTGCGCATGCTGGCCGCGAAGCTGCTGCCGGAGTTCGACCGCGAGCGGGCCTTCACGGACCTGGTGCGGCAGGTGCGCGAGTCGAGCTGGGACAAGAAGACGACGGACGAGAAGGCCGCTTTCTACGCGGCCATCGGGGCCACCAACCTGCCCGCCGCGCTGTCCATGATGCAGCAGCTGCTGACGGTGAAGCCGTCACTGCTCAACAAGCGGCGCGTGCTGGAGGACAAGCTGCTGGCCATCATGGGCCTGGGCGGCGCGGGCTCAATCCAGTCCTACAAGATGTTGCAGGGCGTGTTGGAGGACAAGGCGCAGCCCTTGGACGTCCTCACCGCGGCCCGCAAGGCGATGTACCAGACGCGCAAGGCCCTGTTCGGGGACTCGGCGCTGCCGGAAGAGGCGAGCTGACACCATGGCCGACAATCTGAAGATCAATCAGACCCAGGAAGAAAACCTGGGCGAGTACGGTCGAGAGCACAACGAGAAGCTCCAGAACCTGTCGCGCTCCATGCTCGCCGGCCTCTACATGCTGGTGCGCTCGGTGAAGATGTATGACCCGGAGAACGCCGTTTTCGAAAAGCCGCTCCACCAGCTCCAGGACATCATCAACCAGATCATCGGCAAGGAAGGCCGGCTGGAGCTGACGGGCGTCAAGGACTCGTACTACCTGAACGGCATGCTGGTGAAGGTGGACCTGAACTCCATCGAGAACCAGCGCTACCTGCTGTCGGAGATGCGCGCCAAGGACGTGGGCGGCATCACGCTGACCAAGCCCGTCACGACGCAGGAGCTGAAGAACTTCGTCTGGATCTTCAGCAAGGAGCAGTCCACCGCCGCGGAGGAGGACGGCCTGCAGGGGCGCAAGCTCCTCAACATGCGCGTGGCGAAGTTCTCCAAGCTGAAGGAGAAGCTGAACAAGGACATGGACAACCCGGGCGACCAGAAGGTCGACCGCAAGAAGTACGCGATGACCGTGTACGCCCGCGCGGTGTTCTTCCTGCAGAAGTACCTGGAGTCCGTGCGCGCGGGGAAGCCCATCGGCTCGTCGCGGGCGCTGCGCCTGGTGCAGGACTTCGTGGACATCTCCTACGATCAGCGCACCCACTTCCTGGGCATGACGACGCAGAAGCGCGAGGAGGACTACCTCGTCTACCACCAGGTGAACGTGGCGCTGATGTGCATCGTGTTCGGCGCGGAGCTGGGCCTCACCAAGCCGCAGCTGCGCGACCTGGGCTACATCGCGCTCTTCCACGACGCGGGCATGACGACGCTGCCGGAGGAGCTGGCCACCAAGCGAGGCGCGCTCACCGCGGACGAGAAGACGACGGTGGCCCGCGCCCCGCTCATCAGCGTGCGCAACATCCTGATGGAGAAGGGCTTCAGCCGCTCCACGCTCCTGCGAGTGGTGACGACGTTCGAGCACAAGACGGACTACGGCACCGCGGTGCGGGACGCGCGCGGCAACATCCAGATGATCATCCCCAAGACGAACCTGGGGGTGTACGCGAAGATCATCGCCATCTGCGACGCGTACGACGCGCTCACCTCCCGCAGGCCCTACCGGGACGCGTACGGCCCGGAGGTGGCGCTGATGCTGATGTGGACGGAGATGCGCCAGAAGTTCGACCCGGAGCTGCTGTCCGTCTTCATGCGGGTGATGGCCATCCAGCCCATCAAGGTCCTCTCCCGCCGCCAGCAGCAGATCAGCGTTTCCGGCCTGTAGCCTTCTTCGCCGCGGGCTTCTTCGCCGCGGGCTTCGCCTTCGTGGGCGGGCCCGCGGGGACGCTCGCCTCGCGCAAGCGCGTGAGCGCCGTCTGGAAGTCCTCCGGGAGGGGGGCTTCCAGGTCCAGCGCCTTGTGGGTGCGCGGGTGTTCGAAGGCCAGTCGCCACGCGTGCAGCGCCTGGCGGCCCACCGCCTCCTGCGCATCCGCCACCGCGCCCTTCGCCTTGCGGCCGGCGCCGTAGAGCGCGTCGCACAGGAGCGGGTGTCCGGCTTCCGCCAGGTGGACGCGGATCTGGTGCGTGCGTCCGGTGAGCAGGTCCACCTCCACCAGCGCGGCGCCGTCGAAGGCCTCGCGCACGCGGAACAGGGTGATGGCGGTCTTGCCCTCCTTCACCTTGCCGGTGAACTTCTGGCGGTGGATGGGGTGGCGGCCGTAGAGCGTCTCGATGCGCCCTTCCGCGGGCGGCACGCCGTGCACCAGGGCCAGGTACGTCTTCTGGACCTCGCGCGTCTTGAAGGCCTTCTGGAGCGCCACCAGGGATTGCTCGTGCTTGGCGACGACGAGGCAGCCGGTGGTGTCCTTGTCCAGCCGGTGGACGATGCCGGGGCGCAGCTCGCCGCCCACGCCGGCCAGGTCCTTCACGCGGTGCAGCAGCGCGTTGACGAGCGTGCCGGACGCGTGGCCCGCGCCCGGGTGCACCACCATGCCGGCGGCCTTGTCCACGACGACGAGGTCGCGGTCCTCGTGCAGCAAGGACACGGGCAGGGCTTCCGCCTGCGGGATGGCCGCGACGGGTGCGGGGATGTGGAGGCCCAGCAGCTCGCCTCCGCGCAGACGCTGCGCGGCCTTGGCGGGCTTGCCGTCCGACAGCACGTGGCCGTCGGCGATGAGGCCCTGGAGGCGGGAGCGCGTGAGGTCCGGGAACGCGCGGGCCAGGTACGCATCCAACCGCTCACCCCGGGCTTCGGGGAGGGCACGGTGCTCGCGCGTGTCGGGTGCGGCCACGGCGGAGGGCGCTACCAGATCTTCGACTTCACGTGCGCCTTGGAGCGCAACACGATGTCGTTGATGGCGCGCTCGAAGAAGTTCGCCTGGGTGCTGATTTCCACGCTCACGCGGCTCTTGTAGAGCGCGCGCCCCTCTTCCAGTTCCTCCTTGAGGACCTCGAAAAGGTTGTCCTGCTCGATGCCCTTGATGATCTTCTGCTCGTTGTAGAGCGAGATATCGGAGGCGATCGCGCGAGCGAGTCGCATCGCCTTGACCTTTTCCTCTTCCGTCATCGTGCCACTACTTAGGCACCCACCCCGTGCGAGTCAACTTTTCCCGTCGCACGGGAGGTGGGCCCGCCCACTCCCGGTCACCGGCCCGACTTGGCGGGTTTGTCGGAGAACAGCGCGAGGTAGCTCTTGGACACGCGCAGGGGGTCCAGGCCCAGCTCCCGGGCGAGGTTCATGAGGATGCCGCGCAGGTACACGGTGGTGGGGAGCGCGGTGTAGCGGTCCGCCTCCACGTTCTCCAGGTGACGCACGGAGATGCGGGTGCGGTCGGCCAGCTGCTGGATGGAGAGGCCGCGGGCCTCGCGGACGCGTCGGAGCAGTTCGCCGTTGAACTCGGCGTCCGAGGGGATGTCCACGCCCCGGGGGCGGGCCTCGCGGACCTTGGCGGCCACCTGGGCCAGCGCGGACTCAGCGGTCGCGATGGCGGAGTCCTGCGCCAGGACCTGGGCGTCCCCGAGCTTGCGGACCGTGGGGCCCTTCACCGTGGGGCCCTTCACCGTGCCTGGCCCCGTGGGGCCCTTCTGCGGCGAACGCGAGTCGATGGGGCGAGACGACGTCAGGGGCCGAACGGCGGCGCGGGAGGCCCCGGTGGCCGGGATCCGGGCCAGCGCGGTGGTACTGGAGTCCAGGGTCGGAGTGCCCGGGGCGGGGTTCGGATCCGACTCGCCCTGGGTGGTCGTCACCGCCGCCGCGTCCGAGGCGGGCGCGGGGCTGGTGGCCATGGATCCGGCCTCCAGGACCTGTGGCGCGGCGACAGGCGTGGCGCTGGCTTCCGGCGCGGCGCCCGCTTCAGGCACGTGAGACTCGGCAACCGGCGCGGAGGGCGTGGCGCTCTCTTCCGGCGTGAGCGGCACGGCGGGCGTGGCGCTGACTTCGGCCACGGGCGACGCGGCCACGGGATGGGGGTCCGGCACGGGCTGGAGCGCCGGGACCTCTGTTGCCTCGGAGGCAACAGGCGCATCGAGGGCCTCCACGCGGTCTGGTGCGACCGCTGCGGAAGGCTCCGGGGCTTCCGGGGGCTCGACGGAGGAGCTCGCGGGCGCGGAAACGGAGCCAGCCGGAGGCTCGGCTTCCGCAGGGGACGCGACCGCATTGGCAGGGGTCTCGGCCGGGGCAGGTGCCTCGTCCTTGGGTGCCGAGGCAGCCGGCGCGTTCTCGGCGATGGAGGACTTCGCGTCCACGGCGGGGGCCGGCGCTTCGGTGGCTCCCCTGCCCTGGCCGCGCAGCGGACTCGCGGGGACGTAGACGAACGACAGGCTCCGGGTGAACGAGGCACGGAAGGCCTCCACCACCGCCACGCCACCCACCATCACCGGCTCGGAGGGCACGCCTGGCGCGTCCATCCCCGAGGACTCCTGCCGCTTCGACTCCTCACCCCGCATCCGCTCCTCGCTCTTTCCAGGCGTCCCGCTCGCGCGAGCCGCCTCCCCTTCATCGTCGTTCACGGACGTCGCGGCCTTCAGTCGCGACTCCGCCTCCAGCCTTTCGGCATCCACCGCGCCCGCGGCCTTCGCCAGCGCCGCCGCCGCGGTGGCCAGGGCCTCCGCGACACGCGCGGCCGAGTCCACCGCGCCCGCGGCCTCCGCCGTCGCGGCGGCCTTCGCCAGCCGCTCCGTGGTCAGCCCGATGGAGCGGTCATACTCGACGCGCAGGTCCGCGTCGGTGAGCATCTCCATCGCCTCGTTCATCCGGTCACGCAGCGCTTCCACCTGATCCGGATCCCCCAGCGCGTACACCGCGATGGAATCCGGCGAATACAGCTCCATCAGGCGCTGGTGGGCCGCGCGGATGTCCGCGTCGCTCGCCGTGGGCGGCACCTCCAGGATCTCGTAGTAGGTCTGCTGCGCGAAGGGCTTCATGGGATGGCGGACTCGGGGGAAATGCCGTCGAGCGTCAGGATACGCGCGGCGATGCGCTGGAGTCCCTGGGATACGGGCGAATCGGGCCGCTCGAGGAGCACCGGCTTGCGCTTGCGCACCGCGCGCCACGCTTCATCGTCGTGGCGCAGGGCGCCCAGGTCATCCATGTCGATACCGAAGAACTTCTTCCACGCGGACACCATCGCGGCGCCCACCTTCTCGTCCGCGTCCGTGCGCGCCTGGTTCACGACGAGCCGCACGTGGAACGCCGCCAGCTCGCGCTCCAGCCGCTCCGCGTCCGAAGGGGCCTTGCGCCGCACCTGCGCGACGATGTCGTGCAGCGTCCGCAGGCCGCCCTCGCGGGTGGACAGCGCGCCCTCGACCATGTCCTGGATGCCGTAGCGCGCCTCCGTCTGCTGGAGCTTGCGGAAGAAGGCCGCCTTGACGAAGCGGTACGCGTTCTCCACGGACGTGGGCTCCGGCAGCACGACGAGCAGGCCGTGGTCCGCGATGAGGAAGAAGTCGAGCGTGTTGAAGCTGGTGCCCGCGCCCAGGTCCAGGATGAGGTAGTCCGCCGTCGTCTGGGACAGCAGCGTGCGCAAGAGCTTCTGTTTCTGCGCGTACTTGAGGTTCGCCGCGTCCAGCGAGTCCTGCGCGCCGGCGATCAGCGACAGCCCGGGCACGCCGGTGGAGACCATCACCTCTTCGAGGTTCGCCTTCCCACGGCGGAGGAAGTCCGACAGCGTGGACTCCGGAGGGCCCACGCCCAGGCACGTGTGCAGGTTGGCGCCGCCCAGGTCCGCGTCCACGAGCAGCACCTTCTGGCCTGCCTGCGCGAGCGCGACGCCCAGGTTGGCGGACACCATCGACTTGCCGATGCCGCCCTTGCCGCCGCCCACCGCGATGATCCGTCGCGCGCGGGCGCGCCGCACGAGTCCCGCTGGACCCGAGGGCGATGCGTCATTGCCTGCACGCGGCGAAGTGCCAGCCAGGGGGGCGGGAGCGGATGGAGGCAAGGGGGCGGGCTTCACGAAGGCTCGCATCAAAGCCCGTCCTACCGCCCGAGTCGACACCCCGCCATTTCACGGCCGACCCTGTAGCGCCCGAAGCCCGCGCCCCGGAGCCAGGAGGCTCGGGGAGCAGGCGGCCGGGGAGCCGTTCGCTGTCACTCGTCGAGCAGCTCGACGTTCCAGTAGGACACGTCCGCGAGGTGGAGGAACGGCAGCCACTCCCGGTAGGTGATCTTGCGGATGGCGCCGCGGAACAGCGGCGTCCAGCGCGGGCGCACGGGCTTCTTGAGCAGCCGCATCCCGGCCTGTTCCGGGGTGCGCCCGCCCTTCTTCAGGTTGCAGGGCACGCAGGAGCACACGACGTTCTCCCACGTCGTCTTGCCGCCCTGGGTGCGCGGGCTGACGTGGTCCAGGTTGAGGTCGCTGCGGGGCAGCTGCTTCGCGCAGTACTGGCAGGTGTCGTTGTCGCGCGCGTAGATGTTGAGGCGCGAGAAGCGCACCTTGGCGCGCGGCAGGTGGTCATACGCGCCGAGCACGAGGACGCGCGGCACGCGGATGGTGCGGTCGATGGTGGTGATGCTGTCCTGGGTAGCGCTGAGGGCGGCCCAGTCCTCGAACTCATACAGCCGGTACTGTTCGTCGATGGCTTTGGCGACGCCCTGATACAGCAGGGAAAAGGCCCGTTTGACTGACGTCACGTGAACCGGTTGGTAGTACCGGTTTAAAACGAGCACGGCGCTGTTGATCATGGCTGGCTTCCCGAACGGGCGGCCGCCACAGCCTGCGCGACCTGCCCCAGGTCCTCCTCTGAGAGACACCGGACGTCGAGAACGACCTCGTCATCCGCAATCCTGCCAATAACGGGCACCTCGGCTTCGCGCAGACGTTCCAGGAATACTTTCGGCGCTTCTACGGTGAGGCTGCAAGCGTAGGAAGGCAACCGGGACAGAGGCATGGCACCTCCACCTACTTGTCCGTCCACGGACACGACCCGGCCCTCGACGCCGTGCGCCGCGAGCAGGGCCGCCAGGCGTTCGGCACGGGCTCGCAACAAAGCCGGCTGCTGGGTGAGCAGGCTTTGGGTGGGGACCGCGTCCGCGCGGCCATCCCGGTACAGCTCCAGCGTCGCCTCCAGGGCCGCGACCGTCATCTTGTCGACACGCAGAGCACGTGTGAGCGGGTGGGATTTGATGCGCTGGAGCAGGTCCGCGCGGCCGACGATGACGCCGGCTTGGGGCCCCCCGAGGAGCTTGTCGCCGGAGAAGGCGACGACGTCCGCGCCATCCCGGATGGCCTGGCCCACGGTGGGTTCCTGGGTGAGACCTGGGCCAGAGAGAGGCACGAGCGCGCCGGAGCCCAGGTCCTGGAACACGGGCACGTCACGGGAGCGTCCCAGTTCGGTGAGCTCCGCGAGAGACGCCTCTTCCGTGAAGCCGACGAGCGCGAAGTTGGAGCGGTGGACCTTCACGATGAGGCCGGTGTCTGGACTCAGTGCGTTGGCGTAGTCCGCGCGGCGGGTGCGGTTGGTGGTGCCCACTTCGACGAGCTTCGCGCCGGACTGGCGCATGACGTCCGGGATGCGGAAGCCTCCGCCGATTTCGACGAGTTCGCCGCGGGACACGAGGCACTCACGGCCTGAAGCGAGCGCGGCGAGGACGAGCAGCACGGCGCCCGCGCAGTTGTTGACGACGATGGCGTCCTCCGCGCCCGTGAGCGTGCGCAGGTGGCCGATGAGAGGGGCGTAGCGGCTGCCCCGTTCACCTTCGTCCAGGTCGTATTCGAGGTTGGAGTAGCCACGGGCCACGGCGACGACGCGTTCCACGGCTTCGGGGGCGAGGGGTGCGCGGCCCAGGTTCGTGTGAAGCACGACGCCGGTGGCGTTGATGACAGGCCGCAGGTTCGGCGTGGCCAGGGACGCGAGCGCCTCCTCCACGTCCGCGTCCTCGAAGGGCCGCGGGTCCCCCGCGAGCAGCCTTGTGCGCACACGTTCGACGGCGAGCCGCAGTGCCGCGACCGCGCGGGCATGGGGAAGGTTCGCGAGCCGGGACTCCAACGACGGCTGACGCAGGAGTTGCTCAATGGAAGGAAGGCCGCGCAAGAGCGCATTCTTCCCTCCGGGGGAGTTCGACGCGGCACCCATGGTCCTGGAGTCTACCCGGACCACCGTGCCCGGGCGCGTGCCCGGCGACTTTTCTCCGCCGCAAAGCCATACATCAATAACAGACACACCCCCCCTTCACCCTGAGAGGGTCCGGCGGGAGGTCACTCGGCCGGAAACACCGTTTCGATGCGACTGCAAGGGCCCCCTCCCCTGGGTCAAAACCAGCCGCGAAGCGACGGGAGCCGGCGGCGTGTATCGGAGCCCAGGATGTTTCGTGAGACATTCGCGGGGTTCTCAACGTTTACATGCCCTCCGGGGCGATGATGGAAACCATGACGTCACCCTCGGACGACAAGCGGGCCCTGCTGGCGAAACTCCTCCAGGAGAAGGTCGCGGCCCCCAAGCGCGCTCCGCTCTCCTTCGCGCAGGAACGGATGTGGTTCCTCGAACAGTGGAGCCCCGGGGGCTCGGCGCTGAACATGCCGGTGGCCGTGCGGCTCGTGGGCGAGCTCCAGGCACCGGTGCTCCAGCGCGCGCTCCAAGCACTGGTGATTCGCCATGAGACGCTCCGCACCACGTTCGCGCTGGCGGACGGGCGGCCCGTGCAGGTCGTCGCACCCACGCTGGAGGCGGCGCTCCCCTTGGAGGACCTGCAGGCGCTTCCCCAATCAGAGCGGGAAGCCCGTGCCGCCCAGCGCGTCGCGGAGGTGGCCCGTGAGCCCTTCGACCTGGAACGGGGGCCGCTGTTCCGGGCTCGCCTCTTCCGACTGTCCGCACGCGAGCACCTGTTGCTCTTCGCCATGCACCACGGAGTGTCCGACGCCTGGTCCATGGGCGTCGTCGTCCGCGAGTTGACGGAGCTCTACGCGGCCTTCCAGGAGGGCAAGGCTCCCGAGCTGCCGCCGCTGCCGCTGCAGTACAGCGACTACGCCAGCTGGCAGCGCCGGGCCCAGCAGGGAGAAGAGGCGGAGGTGCGGCTCGCCTGGTGGCGCGAGCGCATCGACCCCCACGCGTTGCTGGAGCTGCCCACGGACAAGCCGCGTCCGGCGGTGCTGGGCACGCGCGGCGCGCGCGAAGCGCTGGATCTGCCCACCGCGCTCACCGCGGACCTCAAGGCGTTCGCCCGTAAGGAAGGCCGCACGCTGTTCGTCACCCTGCTGGCGGCGTTCCAGACCCTGCTCCACCGCTACACCGGACAAGGGGACCTTGCCGTCGGAACGCCCGTGGCCAACCGCCCCCGTGCGGAGCTGGAGGGGCTCATCGGCCTGTTCGTCAACACGGTCGTCCTGCGGACGGACCTGTCGGGCGCCCCGTCCTTCCGGGAGCTGCTGGCGCGGCTGCAGCCGGTGGCGCTCGATGCCTTCGCTCGCGAGGAGCTTCCCTTCGAGCGGCTGGTGGACGCCCTCAAGCCGGGCCGCGACCCGAGCCGCGCTCCCCTCTTCCAGGCGATGTTCGTCCTCCAGAACGCACCGCTGCCGCCCCTGGAAGTGCCTGGCCTCCAACTGGAGGCGCGTCCGGTGGACACGGCTTCCGCCCAGTTCGACCTGACACTCATCGCCGAGGACCTGCCCCAGGGACTGCGCCTCACCGCGGAGTACCCCACGGACCTGTTCGAGCCCGGCACCGTCCGCCGGATGTTGGCGCATCTGATCCGCCTCCTGGAGGGAGCCCTGGCCGCGCCGCACGAGCGCCTGTCGCGGCTGCCCCTGCTCACCCCGGACGAGCGCGAGCAGTTGCTGGGGGTGTGGAGCGGCACTTCCGCGCCCTACCCCCAAGAGGACGGTCTGCACACCCTCTTCGAAGCCCAGGCGCGCCGCACGCCCGACGCGCCCGCGCTCACCTTCGAGGGCGAATCGCTGAGCTACCGGCAGCTGGACGCGCGCGCCAACCAGTGGGCATGGCACCTGCGCGGGCTGGGCGTGGGGCCGGAGACTTACGTGGGGCTGTGCGCCGCGCGCTCGTTCGACATGGTGGTGGGCATGCTCGCGACGCTCAAGGCGGGCGGCGCCTATGTCCCGTTGGATCCCACCTATCCCGCGGCGCGGCTGGCCTTCATGCTCCAGGACTCCGCCGTGAAGGTGCTGCTGGCCCACCGGACACTGCTCGCGGGACTGCCCTCCGCTCCGGGCGCGCGCACGGTGTGCTTCGAGGATGGGGTGCCGGACGCGGACACCTCGCGGGCGCCCCCTGGAGCGCCCCTGCCGGACGGCCCCGCCTACGTCATCTACACCTCTGGCTCCACGGGCCAGCCCAAGGGCGTCGTGGCCACGCACCGCGCGGCCTGCAACCTGGTGGTGCACGAGGCTCGCGTCAGCGAGTTGGGCCCGGGCTCGCGCGTGCTCCAGTTCTCCAATCCCGGCTTCGACGTGTCCGTGGAGGAGATCTTCGCCACCCTCACCGCTGGCGGCACCCTGTGCCTGGCGCCGGTGGAGCGGCTGATGCCCGGCGAGCCGCTGCACCAGTTGCTGAGGCAACAGGCCATCACCGTGCTCAACGCCACGCCCACGGCGCTCGCGGCCACCGACGCCACGGGCCTGCCCGCGCTGCGCACCGTCTTCTCCGGTGGCGAGGCGTGCACCGCGGAGCTGGTGGCGCGCTGGGGAGAGGGCCGGCGCTTCATCAACGGTTACGGGCCCACGGAGGTGACTGTGACGGCCACCGCGACGGAGGTCCGGCCGGAGGGCCGCGCGCCGCCGCTGGGCCGTCCCATCCCCAATGTGCGCGTGTACGTGCTGGACGCGCGGCTGTCGCCGGTGCCGGTAGGTGTCCCCGGCGAGCTGTGCGTGGGCGGCGTGGGCCTCGCGCGCGGTTACCTGAACCTACCGGGCACCACGGCCGAGCGCTTCGTGCCGGATCCGTACGCGTCCGAGCCGGGCGCGCGCCTCTACCGCACGGGAGACCGGGCGCGCTGGAGGCAGGACGGGGAGCTGGAGTTCCTGGGCCGGCTGGATGGACAGGTGAAGCTGCGAGGCTTCCGCATCGAGCTGGGGGAGATCGAGGCGGCGCTCCGCCAGCACGTCGCGGTGGAGGAGGCCGCCGTGCTCATCCAGGACACGCCCGCGGGGGGCCAGCGGCTCGTCGCGTGGCTCGTCCCGGCCACGGCGGGACAGACGCCCACCGCGACGGCGCTGCACGCGTTCCTCCTGGAGCGGCTCCCGCCACACATGGTGCCCTCCGCCTTCGTCGCCGTGACCGCGTTCCCCCTCACCGCCAACGGCAAACTGGACGTGCGCGCACTGCCGCCGCCCTCGGCGGGTCAGCTGGAATCAGGCCGGACGTTCGAGGCGCCGCGCACGGAGCGGGAGGAGCAACTGGCCCGGCTCTGGAGCGACGTGCTCCAGGTGGAGCGCGTGGGCCTGGATGATCCGTTCTTCGAGCTGGGCGGCAACTCGCTGCTCGCGCTGCGGCTGCACCAGCGGCTGCGCGCGGAGCTGGGCGTGGAGCTGCCGCTGACGGTGCTCTTCCAGCACTCCACGGTCCGGGCCCTGGCGGAGCGCCTGGCGCAGGGCGGCGGATCCGACAGCGGGGCGAAGTCCGGACGCGACCGGTCTCGCCGGCGACAGGCCTTCGCTCGCAAGACGGTGGCCGCACCCGCGCGGGACTCGGACGACGACGTGGAGCTGGAGCCGGAGCTGGACGAGGACGCGGATGTCTGAGGAGACGGCGGACACGGTGGAACGCATCGCCATCGTCGGCATGTCGGGACGCTTTCCGGGCGCTCCCACGCTCGACGCCTTCTGGGACAACCTCCGGCGCGGCGTGCACTCCCGGCGCGAGCTGACCGAGGCGGACCTGGAGCAGGCCGGGGTGCCACGGGCCCAGCGCGAGCGGCCGGACTGGGTGCGCGCCGCGTATCCGCTCGACGGGCCCACGCACTTCGACGCGGGGTACTTCGGCTACAGCCCGCGCGAGGCGGAGGTGCTGGATCCGCAGCAGCGCGTCTTCATGGAGACGGCGCTGGAGGCCCTGGAGGACGCCGGCTACGACCCGGAGCGCTTCCCCGAGGCCATCGCCGCCTTCGCGAGCACCAGCACCAGCTCCTACCTGTTCCAGGCGCTCCTGCGGCGTCCGGAGCTGTTGCAGACGGTGGGCCTGTACAACCTGTCGCTCGCCAACGACAAGGACTTCGTCGCCACGCGCACCTCGCACCGGCTGGGTCTGCGGGGGCCGAGCGCCACCGTGCAGACGGGCTGCTCCAGCGCGCTGGTCGCGGTGCACCTGGCCTGTCAGAGCCTCCTGTCGGGCGAGTGCGAGATGGCGCTCGCGGGCGGCGTCTCCGTGGCGTTCCCGCAGACGGCCGGGTACGCGTACCAGCCAGGGATGATCATCTCCCCGGACGGGTTGTGCCGCGCGTACGACGCCCGCTCGCAGGGCACCATCTTCGGCTCGGGCGTGGGCGTGGTGGTGCTCAAGCGCCTGTCGGAGGCGGTGCGGGACCGGGACACCATCCACGCGGTCATCCTGGGGTCGGCCGTCAACAACGACGGCTCCGCCAAGGCGGGCTTCACCGCGCCCAGCGTGGAGGGCCAGGCGGCCGCCATCGCGGAGGCGCTGGGCGTCGCGGGCGTGGAGCCGGAGGACGTGCAGTACGTGGAGGGACACGGCACGGCGACGGCCCTGGGCGACCCGGTGGAGGTCGCCGCGCTCAACCAGGCCTTCGGCGGCGCGCGCTCGGGCACGCGGCGCTGCGTGCTGGGCACCGTGAAGGCGAACATCGGCCACCTCGACTCCGCCGCGGGCGTGGCGGGGCTGCTCAAGACGGTGCTGGCCCTGAAGCACGCGGTCATCCCTCCCACGCCCCACTTCCAGCAGCCCAACCCAGCCATCGACTTCGACGGCGGCCCCTTCTTCGTCACCGCCGAGCCCAGGCCGTGGGACGGTGCGGTGAAGCGCCGGGCCGGGGTCAGCTCGTTCGGCCTGGGGGGCACCAACGTCCACGTGGTGCTGGAGGAGCCGCCGCGCGCGAAGGCCGCCGGAACCCGCCGCACGTGGCACGTGCTTCCGCTGTCCGCGCGCACGCCCCGGGCGCTGGAGGAGGCCACCTCCCGGCTCGCCGCGCACCTGGAGCGCACTCCGGGCCTGGCGCTGGCGGATGTCGCGTCCACGCTCCAGCGGGGCCGCCGCACGCACGAGCACCGGCGCGCGCTGCTCTGCCGGGACCTGGAGGATGCGCGGGCCGGGCTGGCGGATCCACGGCGCCACCTGGGGGGCTCGAGCGTGAACGCGCGCCGCCCCGTGGTGTTCCTCTTCCCGGGCCACGGCAGCCACCACGTGGACATGGGCCGAGCGCTGTACGAAGCGGAGCCCGTCTTCCGCAAGCACCTGGACGCGTGCCACGACGCGCTGGCCCCACACCTGGGCCAGGACCTGCGCTCCGTGCTGTTTCCGGATCAGGCACCGCAGGAGGCGGAGGCGCTGCTGGAGCGGATGACCTTCGCGCAGCCCGCGATGTTCGCGGTGGAGTACGCGCTCGCGCAGCTGTGGCGTTCGTTCGGCGCGGAGCCGGAGGCCATGGTCGGCCACAGCACGGGCGAGTACGTGGCCGCGTGCCTCGCGGGTGTGTTCTCGCTCCCGGACGCGCTGGCGCTGGTGGCCGCGCGCGGACGCCTCATGGATGCGCTGCCACCCGGCGGCATGCTGTCGGTGTCCCTGCCTGAGGACGCGCTCGCGCCGCTGCTGCCTCCGGGGGTATCCGTCGCGGCGGTGAACGCGCCCGCGCTGGTGGTGGTGGCCGGGCCCATCCAGGCATTGGAGGCGCTGGAGGCGACGCTGACCGACAGAGGCGTGAGCACCCGACGGATCCGCGCCCTGCACGCGTTCCACTCGGAGGCCGTGGCGCCCATGGTGGAGGGCTTCCTCCAGGAGCTTTCGCGCGTGCGCATGTCGCCGCCGAAGCGGCCGTACGTCTCCAGCCTGACCGGGACGTGGATCACCGCCGCGCAGGCGACGGATCCACGAACCTGGGCGCGCCACCTGCGCGAACCCGTCCGCTTCGCGCAGGCCGCGACCACGCTGCTCGGGAGCACGGAGCGGCTCTATCTGGAAGTCGGTCCGGGCCAGGCCCTGGGAACGTTCGTCCGGCAGTGCGCGCCCCCGGGCAATCCCCCCACCGCCCTCACGTCGCTGCCGCGCCCGCGCGACGGACAGGACGCCCACCTGCACCTGACGGAGACCGCCGCCCGGCTCTGGCTGGCCGGCGCCTCCATCGACCTGGCGAAGCTGTACGGCAAGGAGCCCCGCCGCCGCGTTCCGCTGCCGCCCTACCCCTTCCAACGGGAGCGCTTCGACCTGCTCGCGGTCGCATCCATTCCGGGTGCCCGGCTTCCGGCCTTCGCCGTGTCCGAGGTCCCCCGCGAGGATGTCCCCCCCGCGCTCGAGTGCGCGGTGCCCACGTGGCAGCGCGTCGCGGGCGCCCCCGTCCCCCGCTTCGATGATCAGCGCTGGCTGGTGATGGAGGATGCGAACGCGCCTGACGGAAGCATCGCGCGGCGGATGGAAGCGAGGGGCGCTGACGTCCTCGCGCTGGGATTGGATTTGACGTGGGCGCCGCTCGAGGAGCGGCTGTCGGCTGGCGAAGGGCCGGATCACGTCGCGTTCCTGTGGCCCTTGGCTCCGGCGGAGGGCCCGGGCGCGGTGGACCGCGTGCTTCACGGGCTGCTGGAGCTCGCGCGGCGGTTGGGGCCGGCCACGGCCGCGAGGCCCGTGACGCTGGCCGTGATCACATGCGGCGCCCAGGACGTGACGGGCGAGGAGCCCCTGCGCGCATGGCAGGCCACCGCGTCCGGCGTGTGCCGGGTGCTGTCCCAGGAGTACCCGGGCCTGCGCTGCCGCGCCATCGACGTGAGCCCGCCACGGCCGGAGGAAGGTCCACGCTGGGCGGAGCAGCTGGTGGCGGAGTTGGGCGCGAGCGCACCAGCCGTGGTCGCGCTGCGCGGACCGCACCGCTTCACGGAGTCGTTCGAGCCAGTCGTCCCGTCGCGCACGGCGGCATCCCCCCTGCGCCAGGGCGGCGTGTACCTGATCATGGGAGACCTGGAGGCCGGAGGCCTCGCCCTGGCCGAAGCGCTCGCCACCACCGCGAGGGCGAGGCTGGTGCTGTTGACCGACACCGTGCCTCAAGCGTCCCATCTGGAGCGCCTCGGGGGTCTCGAGCGCACGGGGGCCCAGGGCCTGCTCCTCGCGCCGATGGGCGGGGGTGCCCCCGAACCGCTCCTCCAGGGACTGCTCGCCGCAGAGGCCCGCTTCGGCGCGCTCCACGGCGTCTTCTTCTTCCCGCAGGGCACGGCGGGCGCGGGCAGACAATCCCTGGCGGACGCCACCGCCGAGGCGTGGGCACCCGTCTTCCGCTCCCGCGTGGGCGTGCTGGGCGCGCTGGCTGGGGCGCTCCAGGGGCGTGCTCCGGACTTCGTGACGGTGACCTCTTCGCTGACGGCCGTGGTGGGCGGCGTGGGCCGTGGCGTGCTGGCCGCCGCGCATGCCGCGATGGACACCTTCGCGGCGCAACAGAACCGGGGCCCGGGCCCGCGCTGGTACGTGGTGGACCTGGATGCGTGGCGGGACGAGGTCATCCCCGTGTGGCTGGGCCTGCTCGCCGCCTCGGGACAGGGAGGACGCTGGTGGATCTCCCGGGGCCCTCCGCGCGCGGAGGAGCCGGAGGCCGGTGGGACGTCCGGGACGGCGCCGGATCCGGCGAGCGGTTCCCGAGCGCGGGACTCCGGACGGCATCCCCGCCCGCCGCTGGCGACCCCGTACGTGGCGCCCCGTGGCGACAGCGAGCGCCGCGTGGTGGAGCTGTGGCAGGAGATGCTGGGCATCGACACGCTCGGCGTGGACGATGACTTCTTCGAGCTGGGCGGCCACTCGCTGCTGGCCACCCAGGTGCTCGCGCGCGTGAGGTCCGCCTTCGCCGTGGAGCTGCCCCTGCGCGCCTTCTTCGAAGCGCCCACGCCCGCGAAGCTCGCGGAGCGCGTGGACGCCGCGACCGCTGCTGGCGCTCCCGCGAACATCCTCCCGCCGCTGACGCCCGTGCCCCGCGACGGCCGGCCCCTGCCGCTGTCCTTCTCCCAGCAGAGCCTCTGGTTCCTCGAGCAGCTCCACCCGGGAGGCGGCGCCTACAACATGCCGTCCGCCCTCCGGCTGGAGGGCCGCGTCAACACGGCGGCGCTCGAACAGGCCTTCACGGAGCTCGTCCGCCGGCACGAAGCGCTGCGCACCACCTTCCACGCGGACGGCGGCGCGCCCCTGCAGCGCATCCACCCGCCAGCGGCCTTCCGGCTGGCGGTGATGGACGTGTCGTCCCACGGCGCTCCCGAAGCGGATGCACACAGGCTCGCGGCGGAGGAGCAGCTGCGTCCGTTCGACCTCGCCGCGGGGCCGCTGCTGCGCGCGGTGCTGATCCGGCTCGCGGAGGCGCGGCACGTGCTGGTGGTGACGATGCACCACATCGTCTCCGACGGCTGGTCGCTGGGCGTGCTCGTCCGGGAGATGGTGGCCCTCTACCAGGCCTTCGCGTCCGGACAGCCGTCCATGCTGGCCCCGCTGCCGGTGCAGTACGCCGACCATGCCGCGTGGCAGCGCGCGTGGCTTCGGGGGGAGGCCCTGGAGTCGCGGATCCGCTGGTGGCGTCAGCAGTTGGACGGCGCCCCTGCGTTCCTGACGCTGCCCACCGACTTCCCGCGTCCGCCGGTGGCGTCCTTCCGAGGCGACGCGGTGCCCGTCGCCCTGCCACGCGCGATCTCCGAGTCCCTGGCGGCGTTGTGCCAGGCCGAGGGCGTCACCCCGTTCATGGCCCTGCTGGCCGGATTCCAGGCCCTGCTCAGTCGCTACTCGGGCCAGGACGACGTGAGCGTCGGCAGCGCGATGGCCGGCCGCCGTTTCGCGGAGCAGGAAGCGCTCATCGGCTTCTTCGTGAACACGCTGGTGTACCGCACGCGCCTGCACGCGGACCCCACGTTCCGCGAGCTGCTCGCCCGCGTGCGCGACACGACGCTGGAGGCGCACGCCCACCAGGACCTGCCCTTCGAGAAGCTCGTCGAGGCGTTGCGGCCGGAGCGGGATCCCTCGCGGTCGCCGCTCTTCCAGGTGAACTTCACGTTCCAGAACATGCCCATGGGCGCGGTGGAGGCGCCGGGGCTGCGCTTCGAGCCCATCCCCATCGAGGGCGGCACGGGCCGCTTCGACCTGGCGCTGGTGCTCACCGACACGCCGCGGGGCCTGACGGGCACGCTGGAGTACGCCAGCGACCTGTTCCGCCCGGAGACGGCGCGGCGCCTGGTCACCCACCTGCACGTGCTGCTGGAGGGGGCTCTGCGAAACCCCCAGCTGCGGCTGTCCGAGATGCCCCTGCTCACGGACGCCGAGCGCCACGAGGTGCTGGTGGAATGGAACGCCAGCGACGCGGACTTCCCGCGCGACGCGAGCCTGCACACGCTGTTCGAGGCGCAGGTCCGGAGCACGCCGGACGCGCGAGCGGTCGTCTTCGAGTCGCAACACCTCACGTACCGCCAGCTGGACGCGCGCGCCAATCAACTCGCGCACCACCTGCGCGCGCTGGGGGTGGGCCCCGAGGTCATCGTGGGGCTGTGCGTGGAGCGCTCGGTGGAGGGCGTGGTGGGAATGCTCGCCATCCTCAAGGCGGGAGGCGCCTTCCTCTGCCTGGATCCCGCCCACCCCACCGCGCGGCTCGCGCTGATGCTGGAGGACTCGGGGCTCCAGGTGCTGTTGACCCAGGACGCGCTGCTCGACGTGCTGCCCCTGTCCTCGTCCTGCGTGCCGTGCTGTTTCGACGCCGACGCGATCGCCATCTCGCGCTGCCCCACGACGCCACCGGAGGTGGAGGTCCACGCCGGGAACCTGGCCTACGTCATCTACACCTCGGGCAGCACCGGACGGCCCAAGGGCACGCTCCTCGCGCACCGGGGGCTGTGCAATTCGGTGCTCGCGGCGGTCCGGGCCCATGCGCTGTCCCCCACGAGCCGCGTCCTCCAGTTCGCGTCCCCGACCTTCGATGCCGCCATCCTGGAGACCTTCGCGCCACTGCTCGCGGGTGCCACGCTGGTGCTGGCCCCCCGGGAGCGGTTGCTGCCGGACGCGCCGCTGCGCGCGCTGTTGACCGAGCAGGAGATCACAACGGTCACGCTGACGCCGTCGGTGCTGGCGCAGCTGACGTCGGAGGACCTCGCGAGCCTGCGCACCGTCATCTCCGCGGGCGAGGCCCTGTCTCCAGAGATTGCCCGGCGCTGGAGCGAGGGCCGCACCCTGCTCAACGCCTACGGTCCCACCGAGGCCACCGTCTGCGCCTCCATCACGCCAGGGCCGGTCCCGGCCGACGCGCCCGGTATCGGCAAGCCGTGGCCCAACACGCGGCTCTACGTGCTGGATGCCCACCTGCGGCCGGTACCCGTGGGCGTGCCGGGAGAGTTGTTCATCGGAGGCGTGGGATTGGCCCGGGGATACCTGGGCCGTCCGGACCTCACCGCCAGGCGCTTCCTCCCCGATCCCTTCGGCACCGAGCCCGGCGCGAGGCTGTACCGCACCGGAGACCGCGTGCGCTGGAGTCAGGGGGGAGACCTCGAGTACCTGGGCCGGACCGACTTCCAGGTGAAGCTGCGCGGCTTCCGCATCGAACTGGGAGAGGTGGAGGCCGCGCTGCAAGCGCACGCGGCGGTCCTCCAGGCCGTGGCGCTGGTGCGCGAGGATGCACCGGGGCTGCCAAGGCTGGTCGCCTACGTGGTGGCGAGCGGGGACGTGGCCGGATTGCGCGAGTTCCTCCAGCAGCGTCTGCCCGAGTACATGGTGCCCGCGACGCTCGTCGTGCTGGAGGCGTTGCCGCTCACCTCCAGTGGCAAGGTGGACCGGCGGGCCCTGCCTTCACCCGACCTCCGCGCGAGCGGCGCTCCGGGCCACGTGCCCCCGCGCACGCCCACGGAAGAGCGGCTCGCGGCGCTCTGGAAGCCGCTGCTCCAGGTGGAGCAGGTGGGCTCGGAGGATCACTTCTTCGAGCTGGGAGGCCATTCGCTGCTGGCCACCCAGCTCGTCTCCCGCATCCGCGCGGACTTCGGCGTCGAGCTGGCGCTGCAAGTCCTCTTCGAAGCCCCGACGCTCTCTGCGCTCGCACGCCGGCTGGACGCGGCCCGGCCCGAGGACGCATCGCGGGCCCCGCCCCTGCTGCCGGTGCCACGCACGGGCACCTTGCCACTGTCGTTCGCGCAGCAGCGCCTGTGGATCATCGAGCAGATCGAACCCGGAGGCACCGCCTACAACATCCCCACGGTGCTGCGGATCCGCGGACGCCTGGACCGGGGAGCGCTGGGCAGGGCCTTCAGCGGGCTCGTCGAACGTCACGAGTCCCTGCGCACCGTCTTCGCCACGCAGGACGGCGAGCCCCTGCAGATCATCCAGCCCCCCACGGAGTTCGCGCTGCCAGAGGTGGACCTGTCGGACGCTCCGAACGCGGAGCGCGTCCGGCAATGCGCCGAAGCGGAGACCCAACGCCCGTTCAATCTGGCGGAGGGTCCGCTGCTGCGAGCCCTGCTGCTGCGAGTGGACGCCGAGGAGCACGTGCTGGTGGTGACGATGCATCACATCGTCTCCGACGGCTGGTCCATGGCCCTGCTCGTGCGCGAGGTGGCCTCTCTCTACGCGGACTTCTCCTCGGGCCTCGCGCCCTCGCTTGAGCCCCTTGCTCTCCAGTACGCAGACTTCGCCGCGTGGCAGCGGATGTGGCTGCAAGGCGACGTCCTCTCGCGCCAGCTCGACTTCTGGCGCCAGCAACTCTCCGGTGCCCCCGCCCTCCTCGATCTGCCCACCGACAGGCCTCGCCCCGCCGTCCAGTCCTCTCGCGGCGCGTGGGTTCCGTTCCATCTTCCCCAGCCTCTCACCTCCAGCCTCCTCGGCTTCTGTCAGCAGCAAGGCGCCACCCCTTTCATGGCCCTGCTCGCTCTCTGGCAGCTGCTCCTGTCTCGCTACTCCGGCCAGCACGACATCAGCGTCGGTGCGCCCATCGCGGGCCGTACCCGCTCCGAGACCGAGGGCCTCATCGGCTTCTTCGTCAACACCCTCGTCCTTCGCTCCCACGTGGAGCCACGCTCGTCGTTCCGTCAGCTGCTCTCCCAGGTGAAGGCATCCACCCTCGCCGCCTTCGAGCACCAGCACCTCCCCTTCGAGAAGCTCGTCGAGGAACTCCAGCCACAGCGCTCCCTTCGTCACTCCCCTCTCTTCCAGGTGATGTTCACGCTGAGGAACACGCCGGACGCGGCCATCCAGTTGGAGGGGGGCGCATCCGCGCTGGAGCTGAGTCCGGTGGAGTCGGACGTCGTCGCGGCGAAGTTCGACCTGAACCTCTCGCTGGCGGAGACACCCGAGGGCCTGGCCGGGGAGATCATCTACCGGGCGGACCTGTTCGACGCGGCCACCATCACCCGCATGGGCGAACACCTGCGCACGTTGACGGAGGCCGCGCTCGCCGCGCCGGATGCGCCCGTGGGCGACCTGTCCCTGCTGTCCGCCGGGGAACGCGCGCAGGTGCTGGAAGGCTTCAACGCGACCGCGGACGCCTTCGTCGCACCAGGCCCCCTGCACGCGCTCATCGAAGCGCAGGCCGCCCGCCACCCGGATCGGCCAGCGGTGGCCTGCGCCGGTGAGGTGCTCACGTATGGAGCGCTGGACACGCGCGCCAACCAGCTGGCGTGGCGGCTGCGCTCGCTGGGCGTGGGGCCCGAGACGCGCGTCGGGCTGTGCCTGGAGCGCTCGGTGGACATGGTGGTGGCCCTGTTGGGAGTCTGGAAGGCCGGGGGGGCATACGTCCCGCTGGAGCCCTCCCAACCCACGCAGCGGCTTCGGGCCCTGGTGGAGGAGATCGCCGCGCCCGTCGTCGTGACAGCGTCTCGTCACGCGGAGGCCTTCACTTCGCTGGCGGCGCACGTGGTGCGGATGGACACGGACGCGCAGGTGCTCGCGGCCCTGTCACGGGAAGCTCCCGCCCACGGCACCACCGCGCGGTCCCTGGCCTACGTCCTCTTCACGTCGGGCAGCACGGGCCGGCCCAAGGGCGTGGCCGTGGAGCATGCCCAGCTCTTCCAGTACGTGCGGGCCGCCACCGAAAGGCTGCGGTTGGAGGAGTGCGCAAGCTTCGCGCTCGTCTCCACCTTCGCCGCGGACCTGGGCAACACGGTGCTCTTCCCCGCGCTGTGCACGGGAGGCCTGCTCCACGTGCTGCCGCAGGAGCTGGCCAGCAGTCCCTCGGAGGTGGTCGCGTACTTCCAGCGCCACGCGGTGGACTGCATGAAGATCGTCCCCTCGCACCTGACGGCGCTGCTGACGGCGGCCGAGCCCCGCCACGTCCTGCCCCGAAAGAAACTGGTGCTGGGAGGTGAGTCCTCCTCGCCGGCCCTGCTGGAGCAGGTGCGCGCGCTGGCACCGGGCTGCGAGCTGTTCAACCATTACGGCCCCACGGAGACGACCGTGGGGGTGATCGCGGGTCCAGTGGAGGTCCTGCCCCAGGCATCGGTGCCGCTGGGCCGGGCCCTGGCTCACACACGGCTGTATGTCCTGGACGAAAGGCTGCGGCCCGTGCCCGTGGGCGTCCCGGGCGAGTTGTTCATCGGCGGCGCGCAGGTGACGCGCGGCTATCTCGGCAGGCCAGAGCTGACCGCGGAGCGCTACCTGCCTGACGTGCACAGCCCGCTGCCAGGCGCGCGCATGTACCGCAGCGGGGATCGGGTGCGCTGGCTGCCGGATGGGCGCGTGGAATTCATCGGTCGCGCCGACTTCCAGGTGAAGGTGCGCGGCTTCCGTGTGGAGCCGGGAGAAGTCACCGCGGCCCTGAGCGAGCACCCCGCAGTGCGTGAGGCCTGGGTCGTTGCGCGCGAGGACATGCCCGGGGACACGCGGCTCGTGGCCTACGTCGTGAGTGCGGCGGAGCCCGTGTCCGCCGGAGAGCTGCGCGCCTTCCTCCAGGAGCGGCTGCCGGCCTACATGGTGCCTGCCGCCTTCGTGCACCTGGAAGCGATGCCGCTCACCTCGAACGGCAAGTTGGATCGCAAGGCCCTGCCCGCGCCGGAAGACACGACCCGAGAGGCGGCCTTCATCGCCCCGCGAACACCCACCGAGGAACGGCTCGCGGCCCTGTGGGCCGGGCTGTTGCGCGCGGAGCGGATCAGCGTGGAAGAGGACTTCTTCGCGCTCGGTGGTCACTCCCTGCTCGCGACGCAAGTGGTCTCGCGAGTCCGGCAGACCTTCGAGGTGGAGCTACCGGTGCGAGCGCTCTTCGAAGCGCCCACCGTGGCCGCGCTCGCGGCGCGCATCGACTCCGCTGCGCGTACGCAGGCCCCCGCTCTGCGCCCTGTTCCTCGCGATGGCGACCTGCCCCTCTCCTTCGCCCAGCAGCGCCTCTGGTTCATCGACCAGTTGCAGCCCCTGAGCGCCGCCTACCACATGCCCACCTTCGTGCGGCTGGTGGGCCCTTTGGATGAAGCCTCGCTGCGACGCGCGCTGGATGAACTGGTGAGTCGTCACGAAGCCCTGCGCACCACCTTCGTCCAGCACGAAGGCCAGCCGCTTCAGCGCATCTCCGCCACGGCGCATTTGCCGCTCGTCGTCGTGGAACCGGGCTCGCTTCCCCTAGAGCCGCAGCTGCGAGAAGAGGCCTCACGACCCTTCCAGCTCGACTCCGGTCCCCTGGCCCGCGCGAAGCTCTGGTGCCTGGGCTCCACCGAGCACGTGCTCGCGCTGACGCTGCACCACATCGTCTCCGACGGCTGGTCCATGGGCGTGCTGGTGCGCGAGGTTGCCGCCCTCTACGAGGCCTTCTCCCAGGGCAGGCCTTCACCGCTGCCGCCCCTTCCCGTGCAGTACGCCGACTACGCCGTCTGGCAGCGACAGTGGCTGCAAGGTGACGTCCTCCAGGCGCAACTGGACTACTGGAAGCAGCAGCTCTCTGGCGCATCTCCGCTGGAGCTACCCACGGACAGGCCCCGGCCTCCCGTGCAGTCCTCCAACGGCGCGCACGCGCCCGTCGTCCTTCCGGCCGAGACATCCCGCCAGCTCAAGGCCCTGAGCCTCCAGGAGGGCATCACGCCCTTCATGCTGCTGCTGGGCTCCTTCCAGGTGCTCCTCTCCCGGTACGCCGGCCAGGAGGACATCACCGTCGGCTCTCCCATCGCCGGTCGTCAGCGCGGAGAGCTCGAAGACCTCATCGGATTCTTCGTCAACACGCTGGTACTTCGTGCACGCGTTGCCCCCTCCCTCTCCTTCCGAGCCTTGCTCGCGCAGGTGAAGGAGACGGCGCTGGGGGCCTATGCCCATCAGGACATCCCTTTCGAGCGGCTGGTGGAGGAGCTTCATCCCACGCGCGACATGAGCCGCGCCCCGCTCTTCCAGGTCCTCTTCTCCCTGCAAGGCGTCCCCGGCACGGAGCCTCTTCAAAGCCAGGCCCTGTCGCTGCACCCCTTGGAGGCAGACACCGCGACCTCCAAGTTCGAATTGCAGCTCATCCTCTCCGACACCCCCGAGGGCGTCCGGGGCACGCTCGCCTTCAACACCGACCTCTTCGAAGTAAGCACTGCCTCGCGAATGGCCGCGCACTTCGGCCGCCTCGTGGACGCGCTGTTGGCACGACCTGACGCGCCCCTGGCCTCCGTCTCCATGCTCGGCGAGGACGAGCGGCGCCAGGTGCTCGTGGAGTGGAACAACACCGCTTCCGACTACCCACGCGACGCCAGCATCCACTCGCTCTTCCACGAACAGTCGCTGCGGACTCCGGACGCCGTCGCCGTCGAGTCGGAAGGGACGACGCTCACCTATCGACAGCTGGATGCGCGTGCGAATCAGCTCGCGCGCTTCCTGCTGACGCTGGGCCTGGGCCCGGAGCCGCGCATCGGGGTCTGTCTCCACCGGAACGTGGATTTGGTGGTGGGGCTGCTGGGCATCCTCAAGGCTGGTGGCTGCTACGTGCCGCTGGATCCTTCCTATCCGCCGCAGCGGTTGGCGTTCCTGCTCGCGGATTCGGATGTGGCGGCGGTGCTCACGCATCAGTCCCTGACACCGATGCTTCCGGAGTCCTCGCGCCCGGTGGTGTGCCTGGACTCCGACGGGGAACGGATTGCACGTCAGCCGGTGGAGGCGCTGCAAGCACCCGTCCGTGCGGATCAGCTGGCGTATGTCACGTACACGTCGGGTTCGACGGGGACGCCCAAGGGCGTGGCCATTCCTCACCGGGGTGTGGTGCGGCTGTTGATCGGCTCGCGCTTCGTGAAGCTGGGGCCCTCTGAGGTCGTGTTGCAGCTCGCGCCGCTGGCGTTCGACGCGTCGACCCTGGAGATCTGGGGCGCGCTGTTGCACGGCGGCCGGTTGGTGCTCTTTCCCCAGGCGGTTCCGTCACTGGAGGAGCTGGGCCAGGCCCTGCTCCGGCATCGGGTATCGGTGCTCTGGCTGACGGCGGCGCTCTTCGACCAGATGCAGCAGGAACAGCCCCAAGCCCTCGCGTCCGTGGCGCAGCTCCTCGCCGGAGGCGATGTGCTCCCCGTGCCCCGGGTTCGCGAGCGGCTGGCCCAGTCGCGAGGCCTCGTGAACGGCTACGGCCCCACGGAGAGCACGACCTTCACCACCTGCCATGTGATGACTCCCGGAGACGCGGTGGGCGGCTCCGTGCCCATCGGTAGGCCCATCGCCAACACCCAGGTCTACGTGCTGGATGCGGCGATGCAGCCGGTCCCGGTGGGGGTGCCAGGCGAGCTGTACATTGGCGGTGACGGTCTGGCGCGCGGCTACCTGGGGCGGCCAGCCCTCACCGCGGAACGCTTCGTGCCGCATCCCTTCGAGGCGTCCCCGGGCGAGCGGCTGTACCGCTCCGGGGACCGCGTGTGCTGGAGCGCGGACGGAACGCTGAGGTTCCTGGGGCGCATGGACTTCCAGGTGAAGCTGCGCGGCTTCCGCATCGAACCGGGCGAAGTGGAGGCGGTGCTGCGCGAGCACGACTCGGTCACCGACGCGACCGTGCTGGTGCGCGAGGACATCCCCGGAGACAAGCGACTGGTGGCCTACGTCGTGCCCACGGAGCTGGACACCGCGCGGCTGCGCGACCACCTGCGCCAGCGTCTGCCGGAGTACCTGGTGCCGTCCGCCTTCGTGGCGATGAAGGCCTTGCCGCTGTCGGCCCACGGCAAGGTGGACCGCAAGGCACTGCCCGCACCGGAAGCCCCACGCGGCTCCGCGACCCGCGAGCCCCCGCGCAACGCGCTGGAGACCCAGTTGGTCTCGCTCTGGGGGAAGGTCCTGGGCCGGGAAGGCATCGGCATTCACGATCACTTCTTCGAACTGGGAGGCCACTCGCTGCTGGCGACGCAGCTCGTCTCCCGGATCCGTTCCGCACTGGAAGTGGAGCTACCGGTGCGAGCGCTCTTCGAAGCGCCCACCGTGGCCGCGCTCGCGGCGCGCATCGACTCCGCCGCGCGCACGCAGGCCCCCGCCCTGCGTCCTGTTCCTCGCGACGGCGACCTGCCCCTCTCCTTCGCCCAGCAGCGCCTCTGGTTCATCGACCAGTTGCAGCCGCTGAGCGCCGCCTACCACATGCCCACCTTCGTGCGGCTGGTGGGCCCCCTGGATGAAGCCTCCCTGCGCCGCGCGCTTGATGAACTGGTGTGTCGTCACGAAGCCCTGCGCACCACCTTCGTCCAGCACGAAGGCCAGCCGCTTCAGCGCATCTCCGCCACGGCTCAGTTGCCGCTCACCATCGTGAAACCGGGCTCGCTTCCCCTGGAGCCGCAGCTGCGAGAAGAGGCCTCACGACCCTTCCAGCTCGACTCCGGTCCCCTGGCCCGCGCGAAACTCTGGCGCCTGGGCCCCACCGAGCACGTGCTCGCGCTGACGCTGCACCACATCGTCTCCGACGGCTGGTCCATGGGCGTGCTGGTGCGCGAGGTTGCCGCCCTCTACGAGGCCTTCGCGCAGGGCAGGCCTTCGCCGCTGCCGCCCCTGCCCGTGCAGTACGCCGACTACGCCGTCTGGCAGCGGCAGTGGCTGCAAGGTGACGTCCTCCAGGCGCAACTGGACTACTGGAAGCAGCAGCTCTCTGGCGCCGCTCCGCTGGAGCTGCCCACGGACAGGCCCCGACCTCCCGTGCAGTCCTCCATCGGCGCTCAGGTGCCCGTCGTCCTGACGCCTGAAACATCCCGCCAGCTCAAGGCCCTGAGCCTCCAGGAGGGCGTCACGCCCTTCATGTTCCTGCTGGGCGCCTTTCAGATGCTCCTCTCCCGCTACTCCGGCCAGCAGGACGTCACCGTCGGCTCGCCCATCGCAGGACGTCAGCGCGGAGAGCTCGAAGACCTCATCGGATTCTTCGTCAACACGCTCGCACTGCGCATCCAGGTGGACGGGCAGAAGTCGTTCGTTCGCTTGTTGCGACAGGTGAAGGAGACGGCGCTGGGGGCCTACGCCCATCAAGACGTGCCCTTCGAGCGGCTGGTGGAAGAGCTTCAACCCACGCGCGACATGAGCCGCTCTCCGCTCTTCCAGGTCCTCTTCGCGCTGCAGAACGCTCCAGCCGCGCCTCTTCGCGAGCAGGCCCTCTCACTGCATCCCCTGGACGTGGAAGGCTCCACCTCCAAGTTCGAATTGCAGCTCATCCTCTCCGACACTCCCGAGGGTTTTCAGGGAGCCCTCGGCTTCAACACCGACCTCTTCGAAGTGAGCACCGCCTCGCGCATGGCCGCGCACTTCGGCCGCCTCGTGGACGCACTGCTGGCACGGCCCGACGCGCCCCTGGCCTCCGTCTCCATGCTCGGCGAGGACGAGCAGCGCCAGGTACTCGTGGAGTGGAACGCCACCGAGGCCAGCTACCCGCAGGACTCCACGCTTCCTGAAGCCTTCGCCCAGGTCGTCGCCCGCTTCCCCGAGAAGCTCGCCGTTGAATTTGGAGAGGAGCGCCTCACCTACCGACAGCTGGATGCGTGGGCCAACCGCCTTGCCCACCACTTGCGCGGTCTCGGCATCACCACCGACTCGCGCGTGGCCATCGCGCTGGAGCGCTCGCTGGAGCTCGTCGTCGGCCTCCTCGCCATCCTCAAGGCCGGTGGCGCCTATGTGCCGCTGGACCCCAGCTACCCACGTGAGCGTCTCGCGGCCATGGTGGAGGACGCCCGGCCGAGTGTTCTCCTCACGTCCCGTGCGCTTCTGGCGAAACTGCCCGAGGTCTTGTCCACCGTGGTGCTGAAGGAAGTCTCGCTAGAGGGGCTGCCGACCCACGCCCCTGCGCCTTCCGCCCTACCTCTGAGCCTCGCCTATATCGACTTCACCTCTGGCTCCTCCGGCAGGCCCAAGGGTGTCGGCACGCCTCACCGCGCCGTCCTTCGCACCCTCTTTGGTACGGACCTCACCCACTTCGGGCCCGACGCGTCCTTCCTGCTCCTCGCCCCCATCTCCTTCGACGCCTCCACCTTCGAAATCTGGGGCGCTCTGCTTCACGGCTCCCGCCTCGTCATCGCCCCTCCCTCTCCTCCATCTCTCGAAGAGTTGGGCGCACTGATTCAGCGCTTCTCCGTCACCACCCTCTGGCTCACCTCCGGCCTCTTCTCCCAGATGGTCGACGGCCACCTCGAAGGCCTTCGCCCACTCAAGCACCTGCTCACTGGAGGCGACGTCGTCTCCCTTGCGCACGCGCGCCGCGTCCTCGACGCCCTCCATCTGCCCGTCACCAACGGCTACGGCCCCACCGAATCCACCGTCTTCGCCACGGCCTTCCACCTCCGTGACACCTCGTTCTCCGGCGCATCGCTGCCCATCGGCAGGCCCCTGGCCAACACCCGCGTCTACGTCCTCGACCCCCAGGGCCTTCCGCTTCCCGTCGGCCTCCCTGGTGAACTCTTCATCGGCGGTGACGGCCTCGCGCGCGGCTATCTCGAGCAGCCCTCCCTCACCGCAGAGCGCTTCCTGCCCGACGCCTTCTCGGCCACGCCCGGCGCACGCCTCTACCGCACCGGCGACAAGGCCCGCTGGCGCCTCGACGGCACACTCGAGTTCCTCGGCCGCCTCGATTCCCAGGTGAAGCTGCGCGGCTTCCGCATCGAGTTGCCCGAAGTCGAAGCCACCTTGCTGCTCCACCCTGACGTGCGACAGGCCGTCGTCCTGCTTCGCGAGGGCATCCCCGGCGACAAGCGCCTCGTCGCCTACGTCACCGGCCCGGACGCTCTCTCCACCTCCAGCCTGCGCGCCTTCCTCCTGCGGCACCTCCCCGAGTACATGGTGCCCTCCGCCTTCGTGCACCTGGACGCCTTGCCTCTCACCGCCCAGGCCAAGCTCGACCGCGAAGCCCTGTCACCTCCAGACGCCCACGCCACCTCCGACTACGTCGCCCCGCGAACTCCCACGGAGGCGCTGCTGGCCACGCTCTGGGCGGAGCTGCTCCACAAGGAGCAGGTCGGCATCCAAGACGACTTCTTCGCGTCGGGTGGCCACTCACTGCTCGCTGTCCGTATGGCCGCGAGCATCCGCGCGCGGACAGGCAAGAGCCTCCCGCTCGCCGCGCTCTTCCAGGCCCCGACCATCGAACAGCTCGCGACCGTCCTCGATGGCGGGCCTGCCCCAACGTCGTCGCTCGTCGTCATCCAGCGAGGAGGGACACGCCAGCCCTTCTTCTGCGTCCACCCAGCGGGCGGCAACGTCCTCGCCTTCGCGGACCTCGCGCGGCGGCTGGGCCCGGAGCAGCCCGTCTACGGACTCCAGGCACAGGGCCTCGACGGCCAGCTGCCGCCGCTGGACTCCATCGACGCCATGGCCCGGCACTACGTCGCGGCGATCCGCTCCGCCCAGCAACACGGCCCCTATCGCCTGGGAGGCTGGTCGCTCGGCGCCGTCATCGCGGCGGAGATGGCACGCCACCTCCATCAGGCCGGTGAAGTCGTGGAGCTGCTCGCCCTCATCGAACCCAGCCCGGCCCATGCCGCCATGGAGGATGACGACTCGACGCTGGCCCTCCACTTCGCTCTGGATCTGGCCCGCCTCGCCGGGCTGCCTCCCCGCCTTCCCACGGAGGTCATCGATGGCGGACCGGAGGCGCTGCTGCACCACCTGCATGCCGAAGGTCAGCGGACCGGCCTCTTCTCCGCGGAGTCCGGACTGGAGGATCTGAGCATCCTGCTCCGCGTCTTCACCGCCAACGTCCGCGCGCGCGCAAGGCACACGCTCACCCCGCTTCCGGTGCCCCTCACGCTCATCGTCGGCGCGGACTCCGGCAATCCGGACGCGCGCGGCTGGGACGCACTCACGCCCCGCCTGGACGTCATCCCTGTCCCTGGCGACCACTACACGCTGCTGCATCCCCCGCTGGTGGAGGGGCTCG
The DNA here is from genome assembly GCF_003668935.1 of Corallococcus sp. AB032C. Taxonomy (NCBI): domain Bacteria; kingdom Pseudomonadati; phylum Myxococcota; class Myxococcia; order Myxococcales; family Myxococcaceae; genus Corallococcus; species Corallococcus sp. AB032C. Next base: position 70,129 of record NZ_RAWP01000046.1, read on the forward strand.
CGCGCGTCCTCGCGCCGCTGTTGGAGCACGCCGCGCCTGCACGAGCCCACCTGCCCGC
>NZ_RAWP01000047.1:0-68328 GCF_003668935.1 Corallococcus sp. AB032C
CGGATAGAGGGACCCGGGGCGCGTGTCCGGCGCGCGGGGCGCGTTCCACGCGGGACGGGGCTTCGCGAACCTGCGTGCCCGCGTTCTTGGAGGAGCGGGCGTTGTCCTCGGGGGTGGGCGCGGCGGTGGCGGCCTTGCGCGACGCTGGGGCTTCGGGCTCCGCGTCCGGCGGGAGCGATGCTCCGAAGGCCGTGGTCATTTCGCGCGGAGGCGCTGCGGCGGCTCTCGGCTTGCGGTCGGGCGCGGAGGCTGCGGCGTCCGGTGTCGGGCCGGGGTCCTGGGCCGAGCCGCCGCGAGACGGCTTCGCGGCCCGAGACATGCCGCTGGGAGCGGGGGCGGACTCCGCGAGGGAGACAGGGCTCTCCGCTGGCGCCTTCGCTGCGCGACGGGGGGGCTCCGCTTCGGGCGACGTGCTCGCGACCGAGGCATGACGGCCGGACGGGGCCTTCGGCTGGCGCGGTGCTTCCGTGGGGACCGATGCGGTTCCTACCGGCGCATGACGTCCCGAGGGCGCCTTGGGTTGCCGAGGTGCTTCCGCGGAAGGCGATGCGGCGCTCGCTGGAGCGTGACGTCCCGAAGGGGCCTTGGGCGGGAGGTCGACCTCCGCGCCCGGCACGGTGTCCGCGAGGGAGACAGGGCTTCCCACCGGAGCCTTCCCGGATGCGGGGCGGCGCGGCGCTTCTGTTCCCTGGGCGGTGTCTCCTACCGACGCGTGCCGTCCTGACGGGGCCTTGGCGGCGCTCGCGACCGGAGCATGGCTTCCCGAGGGGGCCGTCCCAGGCTGCGATGCGGATGGAGACGCTCCCGCGCCTCGCTCTGACTCCTTCCGCGACGCGCGCTCAGCCGTGTCACTCCGAGCCCCCGCGCGCCCTCGCTTCTTGTTACCAGGAGCCGCTTCGAGTTCCTCGCCTGCCGTGTTCGTCGAGTCGACTTGCGCTGCCGCGTTGCCGCGTCCCTTGCGCGAAGTCGCGCTGGCTCCCGAAGCCCCGGGCGAACGCTTCTCCGGTGCGTTGGCGGACGCGGCCTCCTCCGCCTGGAGCAGCGACGGGACATCCGTGTTGGACGTCACCTCGTCGGACAGGTCCTTGCGCTGTTTCGCCGCGGGTACCCGGCCCGTGGCGACCGGCGGAGCGACGAGCACCGACGGCGGCGGCACCCCGCCAGCCTGCGAGGACGCCGGACGCGTGGGCTCCGGCGATGGCGGACGGGCGCGCTGCTCGCGGGACTTGCGCAGACTGTCGGCGCGGCGCGCGTAGAGGCGGGCCTTCTCGGTGTTGTTCAGCACCTCGCGGCAGAAGAGCGCGAGCCGCTCCCACGTGTGCTGTCGCTCCTCGTCGTCCTCCGTCGCGGTGGCCGCGTTCTCCAGCGCCCAGGCCGCTTCGCCAAATTGCTCGCGCTCGGTGCAGCGGTCGGCGAGCAGCAGCCAGGCTTCCTTGTGCCCCGGCTCGAAGCGCACGGCCTGGCGCAGCTCCGCCAGGGCCGCGCCCGCGTCGCCCATCGCCTCCAGCGTGGCGATGCGCTCCAGGTGCGCCTTGCGCGCGGCCGGCCCCCGAGGCTCGCGGGCGAGCTGCGCGTGCAGCAGCGCACTCAGCGCGGGCAGGTCGCCCAGGCGGCGCGCGAGCGCCAGCAGGTGCTCCCGGGGTTGCTCATTGTCCGGGCTCTCCGCGAGCACCTCCGCCCAGGCCCACTGCGCGATGCGCAGGTCGCCCAGGGACTCCTCCGCGGTCTTCGCGAGCACCCGCAGCGCCTCCAGGCGATCCGGCGCGCGGCGCGGCGCGGCGGCACAGGCGGCGCGCAGGCGCTCGACCTGGGCGAAGCGCTCGTCGTCGGAGACGCTGCGCACCAGCCCCGCGAGCACGGGCAGCATTCCGGACACGAGCGCATCCGCCGCCTCGAAGTCCTCGCGCGCCTTCGCGGGGTTGCCCATGTTCAGCTGCCGCTCGCCTCGCGTCAGCAAGGCCACGGCGCGGGCCCGCGAGGTCCTCGCCCGGGAGATCGCGTCATCGAGCGCACGGCGCACGAGCGAGGCGTCCTCCCGCTGCGACAACAGCCGGACCTGTTCACGCAACGCGGTGCGCTCACCGGTCAGCTCGACGATCTCCCGGTACATGCGCGCTGCGCCCGCGGAGTCCTGGAGCTCGTTCTCCATCACCTCCGCGAGCCGCGTCAGGGCTTCGGCGCGCTCGGGTGCGTCCTTCGCGCGGTCCGCGCGCTTGAGGTACAGCTGGGCCAGCTCGCGCCAGGCACTGCGCGCGATGAGCTGGGCCTCCTGACGCTGGGACTGGGCCCGCTCCGAGCCCTCGTCCGCGGTGCGTGCCGAAGCAGGTGCATCCGAAGCCGGTGGCTCGGAGGGCTTCACAGAGGGGACGCGCGTGGAGTCGCGCCGGGGCGCGGCGGGGGCGGCCGGCGCGGCGGAATCCGCCTGCGGGAAGACGACCTCCGAAGTCGATTCCTCCTCGTCGAACGCGGGCTTCGAGGTGGCGGGGACCAGCACCGAGGCCCGTCGCGGAGCGGATGGCTTCCCGTCACGGGACTGCGTTGACGCGGAAGCGCCCTTCTCCGCTTCGGCACGCTCGGGCGGGATGATCTCCGAGGTCGCCTCGTCGTCGTCGAACGCCATCGCTGGCGCACCCGGCACCAGCACCGCGCTGGACGGGCGCGGAGGGATCACTTCCGACGTCGCTTCGTCCGCATCCGGCGGGCGGGGGGACGGCTTCTTCGAGGCCGATGCGTTCTCGCTGGATGCCTTGGCTCGCGCTTCAGCGGCCGGTTCGGAAGGACGTGGCGGGACGATCTCCGACGTCGATTCGTCTTCGTCGAAGGCCTTGGAAGGTGCACCCGGTACCAGCACCGCGCCAGGCGAACGCGACTCCATCCGCTCCGATGCCAAAGCGTCAGGAGCGGAGGTCTTCGAGGGTGCCGCCGTTATCGCGGCCGGGGTCTCCTCGGATGGATTCAGCGACGCGGGCTTTTCGTCGAGTGCGGCATCAGCAGGAGGCGCTTCCTCGAGCTTCTTGCCGAAGACCTGCGTCGACTCGAATACCGGCGAGGCGGGTGGCGCGGCAGCAGGCGTCGACGCATCAACCTTCTCGTCGGGTGTCCGCGCCGCATCCGACGGCGCCGACTCGGTCGTCGTCGCAACAGCCTTCACTTCGGACGCTGCCGCCGTGTCCGGGAGCAGTGGCGTCTGCGTCGCACTCGCGGGCGATGTTCCACCAACCTGGTCGGCCGCCTCCGCTGACGACGATGCGGCTTCGACGCGCTCAGGCGCCTTTGCCGAGCCCGACAGCATCAATGCGCTCAACGCCGCGAGGACGTGGTCAGGCACGGTCGCGGACGGCGATGCGCTTGACGGTGCGACGACTGACGCGGGCGCATCCGAGGCGTTCCCTGACGACGAAGCATTCGATTCGCCAGCAGCGCTCTCCACCCGAGGCGCTTCATCCACGGACGACGATGCCCCCGAGGCCTCAGCGGCTGACGCCGGAATGTCAGCCCCCCTCACTACCGCGGAGCCCATGTCGCCCGGAACCTGCGCCGCGGCTTCAGGGCGCACCGTGTCCGGGGCCTTCTCTCCAGCCTCCTGCGCGACGACCACCGGATCCGGAACGGTCCTCGCGCCCCTCGGCGGCGTCACCACCCGGGCCTTGCCCGGCCCTTCGTCATCCCAGGGGAACTCCGGCCCTCGCGACGCCGTCCGTGCCTGTTCCGCCCACTCACCCAGCGGGACCTGCACCGTGGCGGCCCGGGGAGCCCACGCGGGCGTGGCCGGCACCGAAACCACCGGCATCTCCACCACCGTGTTGCCCAGCTCCGGATCCGACAGCGCCAGCGCGGACACCTCCACGGTCTTCGTCCGGGACTCCTCGTCCTCCGCTGGGGGCGGCGGCGACGGCACCGACTTCGCCTTCGCCACCCGCTCGCGCAGCACGTCGAGCACGAAGCGGGCCCTGGCGTCGTCGGGCGCGTCCATCAACAACCCGTTGAGCACCGCCGCGGCGCGCGCTTCCTGTCCCGTGCGCCGCAACACCCGCGACAGCTGGCGGCGGACCTCGCGGCGCACCTCGCCCCGCTCCGTCACCATCGCCGCGTCCAGCAGGGTGATGACCGCGCGCTCCGTGCCCGCCTTCAGCGCGCACCGCACCAGCACCGCCGCGAGCCGGGGCGTCATCGGAAGAGAACGGCTGGCGGACACCAGGCCGGAATACGCCCGCGCCGCCTGCCCCTCCTGGAGCAGCCGAGCAGCGTCCCGGCAGATCCGGGCCACCGCGCCTCGCACGTCCTCTCCTCGCGAGCCCAGCTCCGGTCCGCGAAGGGAGGGCTCCGGCGTCCGTGGGCCCTTGCCGTGTCTCCCGCCACCCATGAAGCCCCCAGTCTACACACGATGCGCGCGACGGGGGCATCCTGTCCGCGAGCACAGGGCCCGGGTTTTCCAGGTTCTCAGGACGCGTCCGCGGCCACGATGGGCCCCTCCGGAACGCGCACGCCCGCCGACTCGAAGAACGCCCGCAGGTCGTCCGGCACCGGCGCCTCCAGCCGCAGCGGCTGGCCCGTGCGCGGATGCCCCAGCTCCAGCGCATGCGCGTGCAGCAGGCAACGCGACGCCATCAGGCCCCTCGCGCTCCCCTCGCCGCCATAGCGCGAGTCCCCCAGGATGGGGTGCTCCAGCGCCGTCAGGTGCGCCCGGAGCTGGTGCGTGCGGCCCGTGCGGGGCAGCAGCTCCACCAGGCTGAACGCCTCCCCCGCGAACAGCGTCCGGTAGTCCGTCCACGCGGGCACGCCATTGGCCGCGCGGGTCGCCCGCCAGCGCCCCGGCCTCGACGGGTCCTTCGACAGGGGCAGGTCCACCGTGCCGCCCGCCGGAAGCCCCGGCCCCGTCGCCGCGAGGTACCGCTTGCGCGCGGTGCCCTCCCGGAACGCCTCGGCCAGCGCGGAGGTGGCGGCGGGCGTCTTACCGAACACCGTCACCCCGGAGGTCTCCCGGTCCAACCGGTGCACCAACCCCGCCTGCCGACCCAGGTACTCACTCACCAGGTCCACCAGGCTTCCGCCCACGCGGCCTTCCGTGGGCTGCGCGTTCAGGCCCGCGGGCTTGTCCACCGCGATGACGTCCGCGTCCTCGAACAGCACGCGCAAGGCAGCCGCGGGCTTCGAGTCCTCCAGCGGGCTCTGCCCTGCCTCCTCCAGCACCACCGTCACCACCTGCGCGGCCTGGAGCTTCACCGCCCCGTCCCGCGCGCGCCGCCCCGCCACGTATACGGCGCCCACGTCCACCAGCCGCCGCACGTCCGCCACCGGCAGCGCCAGCTCCGCCGCCACCGCCTCCACCAGGGCACGCCCCACGTGCGCCCCTTCCGCCCGGAACGTCCGGCGCTTCATCGCGCGCCGCCCCTTTCGAGGAGGGACTCCAGGGGGGCAAGCGGCCGGGCAACGGAGGCGAAGGACATGGCGCGACACTCTATGCGCGTGCTCCCTGCCGTGACGCGGGCTTCCTGTTACCTTCCGCGCCGCCATGGACCGCCCCCTGCTCTCCGTCCGGTCGCGGCTGGATGATTTCCTCGCCGAGCTGGCCACCCTCCAGTACCGCTACGGCGCCGGACTCTCCCCGGACCTCCCTGTCGCGCGCCTCTACGCATCCTTTCCGGAGCTGTCCTCGCCGGAGACCTTCGCCGCAGCCAACGAGGCGCTCGCTCGCGCTCAAGGAAAGGACGACCCCGTCGTCGTCCGCCGCATCCGGCTGGTGCGAGAGCTCATCGCCACCCAGGTGGAGGAGTCGCTCGCCCTGCCCGCGGCGGACGCCGTCGTCGCGTTGGAGGCCCGCTCCCACATCCCCGCGGACGACACGACGCTGTCCCTGGCCCAGGCCCTGTCCCAGATTCCGCGCGAGTCCAACCGCTCCCGCCGCGCCCTCATGGAGCGCGGCGCCGGCAACTTCCTCTGGGACCACCGGGGTCCGTATGGCGACCGGCGCGACGCCACCCTCCAGGCCGCGGAGGTGCTGGGCTTCCCCGACTACCCCTCGCTGCGCCAGGACGTCACCGGCATCGACGCGGGCAAGCTGGCCGAGGCCGCCGAGGAGACCCTCAAGCGCACCGAGGACGCCTACCGCGACGTGCTGGCCTACGTGCTGCGCAAGCTGGAGCCCACCCTGCGCCCGCTGCCCGGCGGCGAGGCGCGGCGCCACGACGTGCAGCACGCCCTGCGCGCCCCTTGGATGGACGCGCACTTCCGCCGCGAGGACACCGTCCCCGCCGTGATGCGCTGGCTGTCCGACTGGGGCCTCCACCCCGAGGCCGGCGGCCGCATCCGCCTGGACGACGAGGCCCGCCCCGGCAAGGCGTCACGCCCCTTCGTCGCCGCCGTGCGCGTGCCCAACGAAATCCGGCTGGTCATCCAGCCCCGCGGCGGCATGGACGCGCTGGGCGACCTGCTCCACGAACTGGGCCACGCGTGGCACCTGGCCCACGTGGACGAGGACGCACCCATGGAGCTGCGCCGCCTGGGCGACGCCTCCGTGACGGAGGCCTACGCCACCACCTTCGAGCGGCTGCTGTTGTCCCCGCCCTGGCTCAAGCGCTACCTGGGCCTGCCGTCCGGCACGACGAAGGACGTCGTGCGCATGGGCGCATTCCAGGCCCTGGCCGTGCTGCGCCGCCACTGCGCGAAGCTGTCCTACGAGCTGTCGCTCAGCACCAAGGGCGCCTCCGCCGACCGCGCGGACGAGTACGCCGACGGCCAGCGCCGCGCACTCTTCGCGCAGCCGCACCCGGGCTTCTTCCTGCACGACGTGGATTCGCAGCTCTACGTCACCCGCTACCTGCGGGCGTGGGCCCTGGAGACCCGGCTCACCGCGCACCTGCTGGAGCGGTTCAACGAGGACTTCTGGCGCAACCCCTCCGCCTTCACATGGCTCAAGGGGCTTTTCGCGCGCGGCGGTGCCACCGACGCGGAGGGACTGGCCACGGAGATCTCGGGCACGCCGCTGGCGCTGCCCGAGGCGGGAGCGCGCCTCGTGGCCATCCTCAACCAGTAGGGAGTACGGCCCCCTACTTCTTCTTGGCGCGCAGCGCGCGGACGATCTTGTCCTTCGCCGCGTTGGCCGGAGCCTCGCGGGTGGGGACCGCGGCGGGCGCCTTGGTGGCCTTGGCCGCCGTGCGCGCGCGCATCGCCTTCATCAGCTGCATCTCGATGACGAGCAGCTCATCCGCCAGCTCCGCGTTCGCACCCGCGGCGCGGGGCAGCGGCGCGCTCTTGCTGGGAGCGCCCGCGCCATGGCGCATGCGCAGGGCCTTCTCCTCCTCGGCAGTCAGCGTGGTGGACTTCTCCAGCGCCGCCTTGACCTCTTTCGCGGTCAACGTGCTACTTCCGACCTTGCGCTCCATCTCCGCTCCCTTCGTTGTGCACGCCTGAACACCCGAGCATGTCAGATGCGTCTGGGCCGCAACCGACGAGGATTGTAGAGGACGCAAGAGGGCCGTCAAAATTTCTTCCAACAGGCCGCTGCCAGTCTGTAGCGACCCGCCCCACCCGCTACAGCTACAGGTGCATCCCCAGACCCAGGAAAGTGGAGCGCAAGCTCTGTCGCTCCCCGGAGAAAGGGGAGCCCCTGGCGGAGAAGTTCTGGTAGCGGGCCTCGGCGGAGAGGAAGAGGTTCTCCCCCAGCTCCACCCCCACGCCGCCGCACAGCTCGAAGCCCAGCTGGAGCACCCGGCTGCCCAGCGCGTCCGGGGCCACCGGCTGGGGGCGTGAGTGCGGCACCAGCATGCTGGCCCCCACTCCCAGGAAGGGCCGCACCCGGGTGTCCCCCAGGGGCACGACGCGCACGGACATGGGGGTCACCTCCGTCAGGTGCCGGCTGGACGCCAGGTGGCCGCCCACCTCCAGCACCGCCCCCGGCTTGCGGTACGCCCAGCCCAGGCCCGCGCTGTAGCCCACCGTGCGCACCTTTTCCGCGTCGCCCTGGAGCACGTAGGCCCCCAGCGGTGCGACGGTGATGCCCAGGTTGCGGACGGGTTCGGCGAGGGCCGGGGTCGCCAGGAGTGCGAGCCCGGCACATGCCAGGGGGAGGGCGGAGCGGAACATGGCCTCCCGTGACAGCAAGGCCAGGGCCAGGGGGATTCCCCAGCCGCGTCAGGCACTTGCGGGAAGGCCCGGGCGGGGGCGGCGGCCCGTGCAGGACACGGCCGTCACAGCCCCCGAAGGCCGCGCGCACCCTCCGAGCCTCTGGGCCGGAAACCGTAGGGCTTCCAACGACCTGGAGGCTCGGATGAGCGCAGCGGGGTGCGTCAGTTGCCCTCGCCCTCGTCTTCCGGCTCGGGGGCGCCGGCCGCGGCGCCTGGGGTGGCGGGCGAGTCCCCGGGCTTGGTGCGCGGGATGCCGAAGTGGTCCATGGCGTCCGCGATGCCCTGGGGCTTGTCCGCGTCCGGCAGGAAGTCCTGGGGCGGCTGCAGCGCGGGGTCCTTGCCAATCTCCGTCAGGGAGGACTCCAGCGTCATGCGCAGCTCCGCGGCCTCCGGGGTCTTCTCCTGGGGCACGCCGATGCGCCCGTCCAGCCGGGCCTTGAGGACGACGGAGGTCACCGAGTCCACCAGCACCTCGCCCTCCAGCGAGCGCGGCAGCCGGTGCGAGAAGAAGCTGGCGCGGCGCTTCGTCGTCTCGTCCGCGTTCTTGGGCGTGAAGGCGGCGGGCAGCTTCTTCGGCGTGCCGCCCTCCAGGGGCGAGCCCAGGGACACGTTGTACTTCCACGCGGTGCGCCCCTCGTGGGTGACGGTGCCCGCGGGGGTGAGCTTGATGCGGCCCTGGAAGAGGCCGTCGAAGTCGCGGATGGCGCCCGTCAGCTCCGTGCGGGTGCGCTCGGCCATGCCTCGGTCGCGCAGGCGCTGGCGGTACGGGCCGTAGCGGTTGCGGGCGAACACCTGCCCCTTCACGCGCATCACCTCCAGGCCCTGGTCCCGGGAGTTCTCCAGGACGCCGTGGAAGTCGCCGTTGACGCCCCCGGGGCCCGCGCGGAAGGAGCGCGTCTCCGTGAGCTTCACGGGGTTGTTCCCGTTGGGGCCGGCCCACTCGTAGCTGAGGGTGGACTGGAAGAAGTGCGGGCCCAGCCGCTCGGTCACCTCCGCGGCGTCCATGCCCAGGATGCGGCGGGAGACCTGGGGGTTGTCCGCGACGTCCTCCGGCGGCAGCTTCTCCTTCGCCGAGGCCACCACCTTCGGCGGGTCCTCCGCAGAGAAGATGCGGGCCTTGGCCGCCTTGTCGACGGGGTCGGAGCAGCCAGTGGCTGCCAGGACCAGGGCGAGGGCGGCGGACTTCGACAGACTTCTCACGGAACCTCCACGACCACGACGGCGGGGGCGGCAAGTTACGTGGGGGGGACAGGAGCGGCAAGCGGTGGCTTGCGTGCGGCCGTGCAAGGGATAGAACGCCCAACCCATGCAGAACCTGCGAGACAAGTTGTTGAAAGCGGGCCTCGTCTCCGAGGAGGAGGCCAAGAAGTCCGACTCCACGCCCTCGGCGCCAAGGCGCCAGGAGGACAGCCGGGGGAGCGCTCCACGCGCCCCGGCCCCTCGCGGACGTGATGAGAATCGGACAGCCGGAGGCCCGCCGCGCCGTGATGACCGCGGAGGTCCGCCGCGCCGCGAGGCGCCGGAGGTCCCCCGCGCCACGGTGCGGGCGGTCCGCCGCGTCAGGGCGGCGGAGGCTTCCGAGGCGGTCCCCAGGGAGGGTTCGGCGCGAACGCGCGTCCGGGCACGCCCACGGAGAAGCCCATCCCCAAGCTGCCGCCCATGCCGGGCTCCAAGGCCTACCAGCGCGCCGAGTCCAAGAAGCAGGTGGAGCTGGACCGCGCCCTGCGCGAGCTGGTGCTCGGCGCCCAGGTGCCCCAGGAGCAGGGCGAGACGGCCTTCTACTTCATGACGCGCAAGGGAAAGCTGCGCCGAATGGAGCTGAGCCCCGCCCAGGCCAAGCAGTTGGAGGACGGCGAGCTGGGCGTGGTGGAGCGTCCGGAGCCCGCGCAGATTGAGCACTCGCTGGTGCCCTCCGCCGCGGCCGAGCAGATGTACGCGCTGTCCGCCAAGGCCGTGCGCTTCTTCAACCGCAAGGAGAACCCCGTCGGCTTCATGAACGACGAGGAGCTCAAGGCGCAGCAGGCCGCCGAGGCCTCCGGCACCGCGCCGGAAGTCGCCGACGAGCCCGAAGCCTCCGCGGAAGGTGCCGAGGAGGGCGAGGCGTCCGCCGAGGCCACCGCGTCCGAGCCGTCGTCCGAGTCCCCTGGCGAGCCTGCCTCCGAGCCGAACGGCGAAGGCAACCCCCAGTCCTGATGTTCCTTCCCGTGCCCTCCCCTCCTTCCCATCCGGGGGCGAGGGGAGGCGCGGCTTCCACCGGACGTCCGCGCTCGCCTCAGCCGAACGCGTCGATGCCGGTGATGGCCTTGCCCAGCACCAGCGTGTGCACCTCGTGGGTGCCCTCGTAGGTGAAGACACTCTCCAGATTCAGCATGTGGCGCACGGGCGGGTAGTCGTCCGTGATGCCGTTGGCGCCGTAGATGCTCCGGGCCACGCGGGCGATGTCGAGCGCGCTCTTCACGTTGTTGCGCTTGGCCAGGCTCACCATCACGGGGTTGCTCTTGCCCTCGTCCTTGAGGCGCGCGAGCCGCAGGCCCAACAGCTGCGCCTTGACGATCTCCTGGAGCATGTCCGCCAGCTTCTCCTGCGTGAGCTGGTAGCCGGCGATGGACTTGCCGTCGAACTGCGTGCGGGACAGCGCGTATTCGCGCGCGCCCTCGAAGCACGCGATGGCCGCGCCCGTCACCGCGAACGCGATGCCTGCTCTCGCGTTGTTGAGGCACGACAGCGGCCCCCGGAGGCCCACGACGCCGGGCAGCACGTTGCGGTCCGGCACGCGCACGTCCTGGAAGGACAGCTCGCTGGTGCGTGACGCGCGCAGGGAGAACTTGCCGGGAATCTCCCGCGCGCTGAAGCCGGGCATCCCCTTCTCCACCAGGAAGCCGCGCACGGACTCCGGGCCGCCGTCGTCCGTCTTCGCCCACACCACCGCGACGTCCGCGATGCTGCCGTTGGTAATCCACGCCTTGGTGCCGTTGAGCACCCAGGTGTCTCCGTCCTTCCGGGCGCGGGCGCGCATGCCGCCGGGGTTGGAGCCGAAGTCGGGCTCGGTGAGGCCGAAGCAGCCGATGAGCTGTCCCTTCGCCATGCCCGGAAGGAAGCGCGTCTTCTGCTCCTCGCTGCCGAAGGCGTGGATGGGGAACATGCACAGCGAGCCCTGCACGGACGCGAAGCTGCGCAGGCCGGAGTCACCGCGCTCCAGCTCCTGCAACACCAGGCCGTAGCTGACGGTGCTCATGCCCGCGCAGCCGTAGCCCTGGAGGTTCGCGCCCAGCACACCCAGCTCCGCGAGGCCCGGGATGAGGTGCGCGGGGAAGGTGCCGTCGCGGAAGTGCTTGCCGATGATGGGCAGCACCTCCGCGTCCACGAAGCGGGCCACCGCGTCGCGAGCGGCCTTCTCCTCGGCGGACAGCAGATCGTCGATGCGGAACAGGTCGGTGATTTCGGCGCGGGGCATGGCGGCGAGCTTGACGTCGCCATGCGGGAGCCGTCAAACCACCGGAGCCTCAGTGCGTCGCGGGCGCGAGCGCTTCCAGGTCCGCGTCACGCATGGAGTTGACCAGCGGACCGTCGATCTTCCGCTGGCGGCCCACCATCACCGTGGGCTTGAGGAAGAAGAGGTTGTTCCAGTTGAAGTCATACAGCGCCTGTTCGGCGGTGTCGTTCCAGCTCCCATCCATGCGGCCGTCGTAGTACCCGAGCTTGTGCAGCACGCGCTTCACGGCCTTCGCGGTCTCCGTGTCGAGCGGGATGAGGTCCGACGCGTACGGCGCCGCGACCCCCGCCTGGTAGCGGTTCATCTCCACGTCCAGCTCCTTCAGCGCGTGCTTGCTGCTGTGCACGACGGCGTCCGCCAGCACCTTCGTGTAGAAGACCGCTTCGTTCTCCGAGCTCCAGACGCGGATGACGCCGGAGCGCTCTCCGTTGTTGTCGCCGCCCACCCTGGCCCCCGCCTTGAGCGACGCGAGCAGCCGCTGCGGCAGGCTGCCCGTGGCCTGCTGGAAGCCCTTCGCCATGGCCTCGCAGATGGCGGCGGTGGTCTGGTTGTTGGCCTGCACCACGAAGGTGGCGCCCTTCACCGCGCAGCGCTGCGAGGCGCTCTCCGCGCCGGTCTGCTGGCCCACGGTGATGGTGCCGTCGGGGTTGAGCTTCACCGCGGCGAGCTGGCGATAGTCCGCGTACGGATCCACGGTGAACACGTAATCGATGGCGGCCTGGGCCGTGTCGCCCGCGTCGGTGCGGGCGATGATCGCCTCGGCGTCATCCACCGAGGGGTAGAACATGGAGGCCACCGCCACGTCCGGGCGGCCGTAGGGCACCAGGCCGCTGATGCCCGCGGGGAAGGAGATGCTGGCCACGCCGCACGACTTCTCCACCGCGTCGCACGCGACGATGGCGCGCGTGCCCAGGAGGCGCGGGTTGGCGCGGCCAGTGGGCGCCGCCGCGAGGGCGGACGTGGACGCGAACATCAGCCAGGAGGCGGCCAGCAGGCCACGATGGAAGGTCTTCATATGCAATGGACCTCGATGCGGTGAGGGATGTCTTGAAGAGTCCCCGACAGCGCGATTGATGCATTTCGCCGTGCAGCGTCAGCCCGGATCCACGCGCGGGGATATGCTGCCCGGCCATGACGAACGAGACGACGAAGAGCGTGGTGGTGACGGGCGCCAGCCGGGGCATTGGCCGCGCGGTGTCCCTGGCGTTCGCGCGCGAGGGCTACGACGTCTGGGCGATGGCGCGCTCGGCGGAGTCGCTGGAGGCGCTGCGCAAGGAAGGCGGCGAGCGCATCCACACGCTCACGGTGGACGTGGCGGATGAGTCCGCGTTGCTCGCGGCGTGCAAGACCTTGCTGGCTGCGGGCACGCCCCGGGTGCTGGTGAACAACGCGGGCATCACCGTGTCCGCGCCGCTGACGAAGACGTCCACGGCGGACCTGGCGAAGGTGATGGCCGTGAACGTGACGGCACCCTTCCTGCTGTGCCGCGAGCTGATGCCAGCGATGGCGTCCGCGGGCGGAGGCCGGGTCATCAACATCGGCTCCATCACCGCGACGCGCGGGGCGAAGTACACGTCCGCGTACTGCGCGTCCAAGCACGCGCTGCTGGGGCTGACGCGCGCGCTGTCGGTGGAGTACGCGCGCAAGAACGTCACCGTGAACATCGTGAACCCGGGCTGGGTGGAGACGGACATGTTCGCGGGCGCGACGGCCGCCATCAGCAAGACAACGGGCCGCAGTGACGAACAGGCCCGCGAGGCCCTGGCCGCGATGAGCGCCATGGGCCGCATCATCCAGCCGGAGGAGGTGGCCGCGATGTGCCTCTTCCTCGCGTCGGAGGCGGCGGCGCCCATCACCGGCGCGGCCTACGCCATCGACGGCGGCGAGGCGGCGTAGCGCGGGCCCGACGCCTTCGTCACGGAGTCACAGGCGGTACTGCTCCACGATGTTGCTGACCTCGTGGGACGCGGTGGTGAGGCGCGCGGCGGCCACGGCGCTGGTGGCCACGCGCTCCACCGTCTCGTCCGCCAGCCGCGTCAGGTCGCTCAGCGCGGCGAACAGCTCCGCGATGCCCGCGTCCTGCTGGCTCACCATGTCCGCGATGCTCTTCACGGACACGCTGTTCTTCTGGATGACCTCGGCCAGCGCGCGCAGGCTCTCTCCCGCCGCGCGCGCCTGCTCCAATCCGCCCTCCACCTCGCGCGTGCCGCCCTCGCTCGTCTGCACCGCCTCGGAGATGGCGCGGCCGATGTCCGCCAGGATGGACTGCACGCGCGCTGTCGCCGTCGCGGACTGGTCCGCCAGGGAGCGCATCTGCCGAGCCACCACCGCGAACGCCCGGCCCGCCTCGCCGCTGCGCGCCGCCTCGATGGCCGCGTTCAACGCGAGCACGTTGGACTGGTCCGCCAGGTCCTTCACCGTGCCGGTGATGTCGCCCACCTGCCGCGTGCTCTGCCGCAGCTCCGACACCGTGTTGGAGATGCGCTCCACCTGCGAACGGATGTGCGTGAGCCCGCCCACGCTGCCCGCCACCGCGGACTCGCCCGCCTGCCCCACCGCGCCCGCCTTCTCCGCGTCGCGCAGCACGCCCGTGGCCCGCTGCGCCGCCGCCCGCGAGCTCTCCTGAAGCTGCCGCGCGGCGATCTGCGTCTGGTGCAGCGCCGCCGCCTGCCGCGTCACCGCCAGGTTCTGGTCCGACGCGGAGTTCGCCAGCTCCAGCGCCGTCGCCTCCAGCTCGTGCGCGGAGTTCTTCAGCGCCATCAGCACCGCGCGCAGCCGCGCCATCATGTCCCCGAAGGACAAGGCCAGCTGGCCAATCTCATCCTTGGAGTGGATGTCCAACGTGCTGCTGAAGTCTCCTTCCGCCACCACCCGCGCCGCCGCCGCCGTCAGCGCGCCCAGGGGCGCCATCATCCGACGCACCAGCAGGAACACGCCCCCGCCCGCCACCAGCGCCACGAATAGCCCCAGCCCCAGCACCTCCATCAGCGTGGCGCGCATCCGCGCCCACTCCGCCTGAGCGCCGCGCGCCAGCACCAGCTCCAGGCCCTCGCCCACCTCCACCCGCGACACGTGCAGCGACACGCCGCCCACGTCCACCTCGGCGCCGTTCGCTCCGCCCGCGCCCGCCGCGGCCAGCAGCGTCTTCGCCTGGACCGCGTGCACCGACCTCGCCACCAGCCGAGGCCCCGCGTGCAGCAGCGCCTCCAGGTCCTCGCTCCCCTCGCCCAGGCGGCGCAGGTCCTCTCCGCCCAGCTCCGCGCCCACCACCAGGAAGCCCACCGGTACGCCGTTGGACTGGAGCGGCTGCGCCACCGCGAACAGGGGCACGCCCGTGGCCGGCAGCACCACCTGTCCCTTCTGGCGCACCACCTTCTCGATGCCCGGCAGGGCCCGCTCACCGGAGGAGGCGAGCACCGTCCCGTCCACGCCCACCAGCGCCATCAGGTCCACGCCCAGCACCGTGCGGTGCTCGTTCAGCAGGGCGTCCGTCTCCGAATGGTCCTCCGCGAAGGCCGCCGTGAACGCGGGGTTGGCCGCCGCCACGCGCCCCAGCTCCGTCAGCACGCGCAACTCCTGGTCCTTCAACGCCTGCCAGCGGGTCGCGTCCCGCGTCAGGGCGGAGGCCATTTCGGACTCCACGCGCGAGCGCAGCGACAACCCCATCAACGTCACGGTCAACAGCGTGAGGGTGATGACAACGGCGGTAAGGGCCGCGGTCAGGCGCGCGGCAAGGCTGAGCGTCATACGCAACGGGTGCTCGGAGGGGGGAGGGAGACGCGAGGGGAGCCCCCAGATTAACCTGGAAGATGCGAAGGATTGAAGTCCCTGTTCAGGGTGACTCCCCCTCCGTCCGGGCGGACCCATCGCGTCGGGTCGGCGGTCAGGACCGACCTGTGGGGTTCATCATCCCCGCACTCCCAGCACGTGACGCGCTGGGTAGACGTTCAGACCGCCACGCGCAGTACGACAGCGGTGATGTTGTCGCGGCCACCGGCCTCGTACGCGGCGGTCACGAGCGCGTCACACGCGGCCTGGGCGGAGGGAGCGTGCAGCTGCTCCTTCATCACCTCTGGACCCAGGGGCTCATACAGGCCGTCCGAGCACAGGAGGAAGACATCCCCGGGCTGCGTCTCCAGCCACTGCACGGTGGGCTCCGCGTTCTCCGTGCCCAGGGCGCGGGTGATGAGGTGGCGCAGGTTGGCCGGATTGCCGGGCGGCTCGCGCCCCGCGGCGCGCAGCTCCTCGATGAGCGAGTGGTCGCGTGTGAGCGACTCCAGCTGGCCCTCGCGCAGGCGGTACAGGCGGCTGTCGCCCACGTGGGCCACCGCCGCGCTGCGCTCTCCCACCGCGAGCGCCACCACCGTGGAGGCCATCTCCTTGAGCTTGCCCACGCGGCGCACGCGCAACGTGCGCTGGGCGAGCGCCGTGCACGCGGCCAGGTAGTTCTCCTCGCGGCTTCGCGCGGGGTCCACCGCGTCCGGCCAGGTGCCGTCGCGGTCGCGGTCCAGCCGGTCGCTGAACCCCGCGAAGGTGTCCACCACGCACTGGCTGGCGACCTCCCCGCCCTCCTGTCCCCCCAAGCCGTCCGCCACGACGAACAACCCGCGTTCGGGCAGCACGCAGTACGCAT
This sequence comes from Corallococcus sp. AB032C, assembly GCF_003668935.1. Classification (NCBI taxonomy): domain Bacteria; kingdom Pseudomonadati; phylum Myxococcota; class Myxococcia; order Myxococcales; family Myxococcaceae; genus Corallococcus; species Corallococcus sp. AB032C. The sequence goes on from NZ_RAWP01000047.1 coordinate 16,250, forward strand.
CTTCATTGTGCGGGCGCCGCCCGATGTGGGTCTGCCCCGCGCACTCGAATCTCATCACCACTGCCTCCTGGCTGGGCTCCCGGTGAGCAAACGGGAGGCCAACGGCCCGGTCGCTTCATGCCCGGGGTTCCCCCATGGGGTTCTCGCCTCTGGAGAACGCCCGGGTGCGCGTTCTCTCCGCGCACCCGCACTCCCCTGTCCGAGGACCGACGTTGCGGTCGTCTCCACCCCGTCCCGCCCCGACTTCTCAACGGGCGTGACACCCCGAAGGCCCGGGCGGACCTCGTGGGAGGACGCGGGACCGGCGTCCACGTGTGGAGCAAGGGTGGGAGTCATGGGCGCCGGTAGGATATCGGGCATTGTGGCCAATGGGGATCCACTCGCATCCCCCTAGCAACTCCTGCCGGCCCCAGCGGACAATGCAGGAGCTGCCCGACCTGCGGGCCATCACCCGAGGAGAACCATGACATCCATCCGCCGAGTGGGTTCTGGCATCTCGACGTCCCGGGCCTGGTCCATCTCCTCCGAGCTGGAGGTCACCGCCCCGGTGCAGCAGCAGCCCATGACGCCGGTGGAGCCGGTGCGGCGGGGCTTCTCCGACTCGAGCGACTTCCGGGCGGACGCCGACGGCGACCTGGCCGGCGCCCTGCTCGAGGACCTGGGGCTGACGTCGGACCCGGGCTCTGAGGCCGGGGGGCGCGCGTCGGGCCTGGAGGCCCCGGAGGCCCGGACCGCGCTGCTGGAGAACCCCCACCTGCGCACCTTCGCGGGTGAGAGCACCTTCGAGGCCGCCGCGCCCGCGTACGCCCAGCGGCTGGGCACGCCGCAGATGTCCACGCCGCTCATGCAGGCGCGCCACTTCCAGCAGGCGGAGCGCCGCGCGGAGGCCTCGCCGGAGGATCCGACCCTGGACCCCTCCGACATCCTGTCGCCCGACGCGGCCGAGTGGGAGCTCCAGAACCTGGACACCATGCCGAGCACCGCCTCCTCGAAGGAGGCGGAGGACCTGCTCTTCCTCCTGGAGTCCGGTGACCTGTCCGGCCTCAGCGACGAGGAGCTGGCCGCGCTGAGCGACGACCTGGACATGGACGACGCGGCTCCGGATGCGTCTGGAGACGCGGACGGCCTGGAGGTGTCCGGTGCGCCGGAGGATTCGGGCGGGTTCCTGGCCACGCTGGAGGACAGCGGGCCGGAGGCGCTGTCACCGGATGCGCCGCCGAGCGCCCCGTCGTCGAATGACTTCCTCGCGGACGCGGACGACTTCACGATGGAGGCCGTCCAGGCCGAGGCCGCCTACGCCGCCGCGTATGCCGAGGCCCGCAAGAACTCGGCTTCCGAACCGGAGCCTGGCGTGGTGGTGGCCGCCGAGCCCGCTGATGCGACGGCGGACCTCCCGGACCTCATTGAAGACGTGCAGGACGCCGACCTCGTGGAGGTCGACGCGGCCCAGACGCCTCCGCCGCCTCCGCTCGAGTCCTGAGCCGAATCCCGAGCCCCGGGGAGCGGGCCCTGACGCTCAGGGCTCGGGCTTGTCGGCGAGCGCGGCGTCGAGCTGCTTCTGCGCCTCCGTGACGTCCTTCTCCAGCTCGCGGGTGTAGAGGTCGCGCTCGGGGCTCCTCCACTCCGCATCCGAGAACTGCTCGAGCGCGTACTCGCGCGTGGTGTGCACGGGCCCGCGCAGCGTGACCATCAGCTCGCGGTCCGGGTCACCCATCTCCTTGAGCAGGAAGCCATCCACGTCGCGCAGCGTCAGCGGGAACGTGGGCTTGTCGTCCCGGATGACCTTGCCGAAGACGTTGAGCTTCACCTCTTGCGAGCCCTCCTGCAGCTCCTCGTTGAACGACAGCACCGCGAACGGCACGCCGCCTTCGTCGTCCAGCCGGCCGGACACCACGTACCGCCCCGCCTTGCGGACCTGGACGGGCAGGTACAGGTCCAGCGACCCACCCTCCAGCACCTCGCGCACCCGGCCGGTGAACGTGGCCGGCGGCGCGGAGGTGTAGAGCACGTCGAAGAACGCCGAGTCCTCCAGCGAACCCGAGCGCACGCGGATGACCACGCGCAGCGTGCCGGAGAACATCGCGAAGCCCTGCTTCGACGGCTGGAAGCGCCCGGTGAGCATCCCGTCACCCGCCACCGCGTCGCCGCCCTGGCCCGAATCCACGAACATCACGGGCACACCCGGCATGCCGCCCGCGTCCGCCAGGTGGTCCGCCTCGTGCGCCAGCGCGGACACCACCTCGCACGGGCGCGGCGCGCGGCGCGAGTCCTCGCACGCCACGGTGAAGAGCACCGTCTCATCACCGACGACGAAGACCTTGTCCTGCTTGAGCCGCAGCTGCACGTCGGAGGTGCCGTCCTCCGCGGCCTTGGGGCTCAGCGGCCGGGTGCGCTCCGGCTCCGCCAGCTCCAGCTGATCCGGATGCTCGCGGCCAGGCCGCGACTCGGGCGGATAGCGCGTGGCCGCCACGTAGGACTCCAACGAGCGCTTCGCGCGCTCCAACCGCTTCTGCCACAGCTCACGGCGGGCCTCGCGTTCGCGGGCCTCCGGGCTGAGCAGTGACGGCGGGGCGGACTCGGCCGCCATGGCCGCGCTGGAGCGCTCCGCCGGTGCCCGCGCCCCCTCGCGGGGGTCGGACACCGGGGCGGAGGTGGGCTTCGGTGCGCCCTCCGGCGCTACGGCCCCTTCGCTTCCCTGCCACCAGAAGAACGCCCCGCCCACGAGCACCAGGGGCACGAGGGCGAGCAACCACCGGCCGTGGCGCAGCCGGGAGGCGGAGGGGATTGGGCCGTCTTCGCGTGTCATGAGCGGGCTTCGCCGGAGGGGGCGGGGGAAGCCGTCATTCTAGTACGCGTACTGGACCATGTACTCGCGCACCTTGGAGACGATGCCTCCCCAGTTACCATTGGCGTGGTGGTTGAAAGATTCACCGTCGTCGCGGAGGTACACGGAGTGGTAGCTCCACTTCGCCCGGCCGTCGCTGCACGCGTTCTTGAGCAGGTTGAGCGTGCCGCCGCAGAACCAGTCGCCCGGGTTGCAGTAGGACCCACCGCTGCTGCCGGAGACACCGCCCGTGGAGTGGTAGGCCACCGCCTCGTCGTCCTGGCCCGGGAGGATGCCGGAGTACAGCGTCCCCTTGGAGCCGGCGAACATGAGGAACTCCACGTTGGCCGTGGCGTTGTGGTTGTACATGGAGCGCGCCGTGGTGGTGACCAGGTCGCTCACCAGGGGCTCGCTCACCGCCCATTCACCGTAGTCCGCCAGCTCGCTGCCGCCGCCCGCGCCGGACGCCACGGCCACCCACTTGATGTTCCAGCCCGGCTTCGTGGAGGTGCTCACCTTGCCGCATTCACCGTTGGCGTTGGGCGTGGCGTTCGTCACCGGCCGCGTGCTGGTGCCGTACAGCGACAGCGCGTAGCCGATCTGCAGGTCACCGGCGCTGTGCACCGCGATGTAACAGGAGTTGGTGCCCGTGCAGAAGCAGTCCAGCGCGTTGCGGATGCGGTAGTTCTCCGAGCCCACGCGCTGCGTGCCGTTCCAGTTGACGGCCTTCTTGTTCACGCCCGCCGCGGTGGTGGACGGCCCCCAGTAGCTGAAGTCGGCGTAGTTGCCCGCCTGCGTCTTGTTGCCGTTCTTGCCGTGGATCCACAGCGTGTAGTTCGTCGCGGCGGCTTCGGTACCCACCAACAGCGTCGCGGCGGTCACGGCCGCGCCAATCAGCATCTTCATCGGGGTGTGTCTCCTGGCCTCTCGGGGGATGAGAGGGCTTCCGCACGGCCCCAGGCCGGGCGAGGGGACAACCACTCTAGGGGTTGTTTCAGATGAAGGCGATAAGCCGAAAGTCGGGCCGTCAGTGAAAACCCTGACGCACCGCGCTGGCTCTGGAAGTCACCCCAGCGCGTCCAGGGCACCGTCCCGCACGAAGCGTTCCAGCCGCTCCAGTGCTTCCGGCAGGTTGGCGCGCCCCAGACCCAACCGGAAGTGATTGCCCGGAAAGCCATACACGTCACCCGGCAACAGCAACACACCCTCACGGGTAATCAGTGACTCAGTGAAACGAGCCACCGGGATGTTTCGCAGCAGACGGGGGAAGGCCACGCTGCCGGCGCGCGGGCGCACCCAGTGGAAGGTGTCCGCGTGGCGCGCGAAGAAGTCATCCAGCCGCGCGAGGTTCGCGGTGAGCAGGCCGCGGCTGCGCTCCAGCACGCGTTCACGGGCGCGCAGCGCGATGAGGGACAGCAGCTCGCTGGGGGCGCTGTTGCAGAGCGAGGTGTAGTCCTTGAAGGCGCGGCAGCGCGCGAGCAGCTCCGCGTCCCGGGTGGCGAGCCAGCCCACGCGCAGGCCTGCGAGGCCGAACGCCTTGGACATCACGCCCAGGCTCACGCCCTTCGTGAAGCACGACGCGGCGGGCGGCAGCGTGTCGTTCGCGTCGTACTCCAGCAGTCGGTACACCTCGTCGGAGAAGAGGTGGATGCCGCGCGCCTCGCACAGCGCGCACAGCTTCTGGAAGGTGGCGCGGTCCGGCAGCGAGCCCGTGGGGTTGTGCGGGAAGTTCACCACGACCATGCGCGTGTCCGGACGCAGCGCCGCCGTGAGCGCGTCCAGGTCCAGGGCCCAGCCGTCCTCTTCCCGCAGGGGCAGCAGCGTCACGTCCGCGCCCACGGAGCGCGCGACTTCGTAGAGCGACTGGTAGCCCGGCCAGGTGACGACGGCGTGTGTGCCGGGCCCCAAATGGGCGTTCATCGCGACGAACAGCGCCTCCTGCGCGCCCGCGAAGGTGAGGACATCCTCGGAGATGAGGCCCGGGTACATGCCGGCGATGGCCTCGCGCAGCGCGGGCAGGCCGGGCGTCTCCGTGTAGCCGAGCGTCAGCCCGTCCCAGCGCGCGCGGTCCTCCGGCGACGCGAGCGCCAGCAGGTCCGCCATGCGCCAGCCCTCGATGTCGGAGGAGCACAGGAGGTAGGGCGCGGCGAACTCCCACCGCGCGAAGTACCGCTCCAGTTCGAAGTCTGGGATGCGCATTCACGGCCTCCATGCCCGCCTGCCCACCGGAGGGCGGAGCGGGCCAACAGCCCTTGCCGGACAGGCGAGCGGACGGGCGCGCAGCCGGGAGCAACCGGTGGCGCATGCATAGCTTGAGTCACGTCCCGTTGAAGCGCTTTCCACTTCGCATTGGGAGCTCGCATGGCCTCGACGAAAATCCCGCTCACGCTGCTGGACCCGGATGGCGGGTGGGTGAACGCCCCCGTCCACGTCTCGGAGCTCGACGGACTGCCCGTCCTCCTCCACTTCTGGACCATGGACTGCGAGGACTGCGCGAAGCAGTTCGAGGCCGTGAACCAGTGGGTGGTCGACTACGGGCCCAAGGGCCTGAAGGTCATTGGCGTGGACGTCACCCACAACGAGACGGAGCTCCGGGACACCAACAAGGTGGAGGGCTTCGCGCGCGAGCACGGCCTGCGCTACCCCATCGCCATGGACGACGGGTCCATGGCCAAGGCCTACGGCGTGGACAAGCACCCCGCCTTCCTCCTCTTCGGTACGGATGGGCGGCTGAAGAACCGCATCGGCGGCAAGGACGCCGTGCGCCGCGTGCGCACGCTGCTCAAGGACCTGCCCGGCCAGGAGCCGCCCGCGCTCCACGGCGAGGTGTCCCGCGAGCAGGAGGACCAGGTCGCGGCCTCCAATCCCTGAGCGCTCCCGCGTCCCCCACCCTTCCCTCCCCAGGAGAGTCGCACCATGGCTGACCGACGACACACCGAGCGAAGGGGCTTCTCCCTGGGCGCGCTGGCCGCCGGGGTGGGGGCCGTCGTGGGGCTGAAGCGCGTGCTGCGTCCGCGCTACAGCTTCCAGGGCAAGACGGTCGTCATCACCGGAGGCTCCCGGGGGCTGGGACTGGTGATGGCGCGCACGTTCCTGAAGGAGGGCGCGCGCGTGGCCATCTGCGGACGCGACGTCGAGTCGCTCCAGCGCGCCCACGCGGACCTGGAGCGCATGGGCGGCGAGGTGCTCACCCTGCGCTGCGACGTGCGCGACCAGGTGCAGGTGGACGCGATGGTGGGCGCCGTCCACGAGCACTGGGGCGCGGTGGACGTGCTCATCAACAACGCGGGCGTCATCATGGTGGGCCCGCTGGAGTCCATGACGCTGGAGGACTTCGAGGAGGCGGTGGACGTCCACCTGTGGGGGCCGCTGTACACGACGCTCGCGGTGGCGCCGGCCATGAAGGCGCGCGGCGAGGGCCGCATCGTCAACGTGGCCTCCATGGGCGGCAAGCTGAGCATCCCGCACCTGGTGCCGTACTCCGCCAGCAAGTTCGCGCTGGTGGGCCTGTCGGACGGGCTGCGCACGGAGCTGGCCCAGGACGGCATCCGCGTGACGACGGCTTGCCCGTCCCTCATCCGCACAGGCAGCCCGCGCAACGCGAACTTCAAGGGCGACCACGAGAAGGAGTACGCGTGGTTCCACGTGAGCAACTCGATGATGGGCGTGTCCATGAGCGCCGAGCGCGTGGCGCGCAAAATCATCGAGGCGTGCCGCCGGGGTGACGCGGAGGTGCTGGTGGGCATGCCCGCGAAGCTGGGCGCGGTGGGACGAGCGTTGGCGCCCAACCTCACCGCGCGCGTGCTGGACGCCGTCAACCGGCGGCTGCCCCAGGACAGCACCCCGGAGCGCTACAAGGGCAGCGAGAGCGAGACGCCCCTCACCCGCTCCTGGCTCACGGAGATGAGCCGCCGCGCGGCGGAGCGCAACAACGAGAACGAGGTGTCCCTGCACTGACGCGGGGACACCCGGTGGACGGGGGCTTAAACCTTGCCGTCCATCTCCGCCAGCTCCATGCGCCAGTGGCCGCGGTGCTCGTACGCCTGCGCCAGCTGATCATTCAGCGCGGCGAGAATCTTCACGTTCCCGTCCTGCTCGTAGCCCTTGAGGGACTCCGCGCAGGCGGGCACGCGTGAGAGGAACGTCTTCAGCGCGTCCAGGCTCAATTCCTTCACATACATCCCGTACCCCAGCCGCTCCAGGTAGAGGGCATTGAGCACCTGTTCGAACTGGCCTCCCACGGGGATGCTGAGCAGCGGTTTGTGCAGGTACACGGCCTCGCTCATCAGCGTATAGCCGCCGCCCGCCACCACCGCGCGCGCGGTGCGCAGGTCGTCGATGAAGCCCGCCTCGCTGAAGGGCCGGTAGGTGAGGTTGCCCTCCACCACGTCCTCCTTGAGGTCACGGCGCAGGCCATACACGCGGCACGGCACGCCGGACTGCTTGAGGATTTCGGGCAGCTGCGTGTTCGTCGTCGACGTCTGGTACACGAGCAGGTGCTCACCGGCCTCCGGCTTCGCCGCCAGGATTTCGGGCCGGAGGATGGACGGCGCCAGCGTGGTGCGGCGCTTGCGCACGGGCGGGTAGAAGAACGTCGTGGCCAGGTAGTGGAAGGCCCCGGGCAGCTTCGCCTTCACGATGGCGCGCGTGGCCTCGAAGCTCTCCTCGTGGCCCGCGAGCAGCGCCGGGTCGTGCTGACAGCGGTTGATGACCTGCATGTTGTCCACGCTGATGACGGGCAACCGGTGGTTCTTCGCGAACAGGTAGCTGAACGTCTCGAAGTCGCTCACCACCACGTCCGGCTTGAAGCCCTCCACCAGGTCGAAGTACTGGCGCACGTTCTGCGGCCAGCCCGTCACGGCGCCCTTCAGGTTCTGCAGCACCGTCTGCCACTTCTTCACCGAGTTGCCTTCGTAGGCGATGGTCAGCCCCCAGATGCCGTGCACGTTCTGGAAGCGCTGGGCCAGGTAGTTCTGCGCCCGCCCGGACACCACGATGTGGACCTCGTGCTCCTTCGTCAGCGCCTCCAGCAACACGCGCGAGCGCGTGGCGTGGCCCATCCCTTCGCCGACGACCCCATACAGGATTCGCATGGTCCGGAAGCATACGCCCGGGACACCCTCCCCTGTCCCTTCCGGCCCGGGACGGTGCTACGCCTCCCGGTCCATGACCTCCCTGCCCTCGCCCCGGGGTGCCTCTGTCCTGCGCGCCGCGGCGTTCGGGGGCATCGCCGGCCTCATGCTGGGCGGCGTGGGGCTGCTCGGGCTGGGCGTGAGGGCCGTCTTCGCCCCCGCCGACTGCGCCAGGCTGTCCCCGCAGGAGTGCCAGCTCCTCCACGAGACGGACCGCGACCTGGGCCGCGTGCAGACGCTCTCCGGCGGGGCGCTCGTCGCCCTGGGCGCCGCCCTCTTTGCCCTCACCCGCCCGCGCCCGCCCCATGACTCCAACGTTTGAGAGCCCAAGGATTTCGCCGCGCCGCGCAAGCAGCCAGGCACATTGTGCCTGTAGGTCATTTTCGCGCGCGGGGTAGGTCAACTAATTACCACTGGCCCGGCCATTAGGTTTGAGGGTAGGAGACGGCCCATGCAGCTCGAATCGTTGAAGATGTTCTGTGACGTGGTCGAGACAGGCTCGTTCTCGCGCGCGGCGCAGCTCAATCACGTGACGCAGTCGGCGGTGAGCCAGCAGATTCGCGCGCTGGAGAACCGCTACGAGCAGAAGCTGCTCTCGCGCAGCGCGCGGCAGGTGACGCCCACGCCCGCGGGCGAGCGCCTGTTCCGGGGCTGCAAGGAAATCCTGGCGCGCTTCGCGGAGGTGGAGCAGGAGATCCGCGAGCAGGCCACGGAGGTCCAGGGCGCGACCACCGTGTCCACCATCTACTCGGTGGGTCTGCACGAGCTGAACGTGGTGCAGAAGCAGCTGTTGAAGACGCACCCCAAGGTCAACATGCGCCTGAACTACCGGCGCAATGATCAGGTCTACGACGACGTGATTCTGGGCGCCGCGGAGATTGGCATCGTGGCCTATCCGCAGCCGCGCGCGGGCGTGGACATCCTGCCGTTCCGCGACGACAAGCTGGCGGTGGTCTGCGCGCCCAACCACCCGTTCGCCAGCAAGACGAAGGTGAGCGTCACCGCGCTGTCAGGCGTGCCCTTCATCGCCTTCGACCGGGAGGCCCCCACGCGCAAGGCATTGGACCGCCTGTTCCGCGAGAAGAACATCGACATCAATCCGGTGATGGAGATGGACAACGTGGAGACCATCAAGCGCGCGGTGGAGATGGGCCTGGGCGTGGCCATCCTCCCGCTCGCCACGGCCCACGCCGAAATCAAGAACAGCTCGCTGGTGGCGAAGCCCTTCGCGGAGGGGCCGGTGTCGCGCCCCATTGGACTGCTCATCCGCAAGGGCAAGTACCTGGACCGCGCGTCCGCCGCGGTGCTGGAGGCCTTCAAGCAGGCCTCCCTGCTTCCGCAGGACGACTGAAGCCTCAGTAGAGCTTGCGCAGCCGGGCCGCGAAGAAGCCGTCGTAGCCCTCCGGCCCGGGCAGCGTGCGCAGCCAGGCCTGGGCGAGCGGCAGCTTGAGGCCGGGCAGCACGGGCGGCTCGGCCGTCCACTCCGGGTGGCTGCGCAGGAACATGTCCACCTGGTCCTGCCCCTCCTGCGGCTCCGGCGTGCAGACGGCATAGACGAGCAGGCCGCCCGCCGGCACCGCCTCCTGGCAGTTCTCCAGGATGCGCCGCTGGAGCGTCGCCAGCCGGGCCACGTCCTCCTCCTTGCGGCGGTAGCGCAGCTCCGGGTGCCGGCGCAGCGTGCCCAGTCCAGTGCAAGGCGCGTCCACCACCAGCGCGTGGAACTCGCCCCAGCTTTCGGGGAACGGCTCGGACGCGTCGTGCGCGTAGGCCTTCAGGCGCCCGGACAGCCCCAGGCGGTGGGCCTCCGCTTCAATCTTCCGCAGCTTGTTGGCGTGCAGGTCCACCGCGACGACGTCGTGCGTCTCCGCCTGGTGACAGGCCTTGCCGCCCGGCGCCGCGCAGGCGTCCAGCACGCGCGCGGTCTCCGGGATGGCGCCGTAGACGCCCACCAACTGCGCGGCCTCGTCCTGCACCTGCCACAGCCCTTCCGAGTAGCCGTACACGTCCTCCACGCGGCCCACCGGCGGCAGGATGATGCCCACGGGCGAGGCTTCCGTGGCGCGCGCCTCCACGCCCACGTCCTTCAGCTGCGCGAGCAGCGCGTCGCGCGTCACCTTGGAGGTGTTGGCGCGGATGACGACGGCGGGCGGCAGGTTGTTGGCGACGAGCATCGCCTCCGCGCGCTCGCGGCCGAACTGGCGGATCCACCGCTCCACCAGCCAGCGCGGGTGGCTCTCGCGCACGGACAGGTACTCCACCGGGTCCTTCTGCGAAGGCAGCGGCGGCGAGGGCAGCTCCGACAGCTTGCGCAGGATGGCGTTGGTGAAGCCCGCCGCGCGCCCGAGCCCCACGTCCTTGAGGGCCTGGACCGTCTCCGCCACGGCGGCGCGCGCGGGCACGCGGGTGTGGAAGAGCTGGTAGGCGCCCACGCGCAGGGCGGCCAGGACCTTGTCCTCCAGCGCGTCCAGCTTGCGGTCCGCGAAGCGGGTGATGGCGTAGTCCAGCGCGAGCTGCCGCCGGGTCGTGCCGTAGGTCAATTCGGTGACGAGCGCCGCGTCGCGGGGGTCCTTCGGAGGCGTCTCCGACAGGACCGTGTCCAGCACCACGTTGAGGTAGGCATCCGTCGCGCGCACGCGCGCGAGGATGTTGATGGCGAGGATACGGGCGCTCATCCTTCTTCCAGCCGGGTCATCAGGTCCACCAGTTGCTCGTCCGACATCCGCGTCGCGGGCAGATGGGACAGGGTGAGGCTCTGGAGGCTGTCCTCCAGGAGCTCGCGGTGGCCGCTCTCCGCCGGTTCACCACGTTGGACCTGCTGATACTTCGCGCGGGCCCAGGTGGCCAGCTCCGCTTCACTGAGCCGTCCGGCCAGCCGGTCCGCGATCTTCTGGCGCACGAGCGCCCGGGTGAGCAGGTCCGACGCGGGCGTGGATCCACCCCTCGCCGCGCGGCCCAGGGACTTGCCCGGCTTGCCGTCCGTCTTCACGACCGTGGGCACGGACTTGCGGCCCAGCGTCTTCAGCGGGCCCCCGGCCTCCGCCGTGCGCCGCAGCGACCGCGCGGGCGTGGCCAGCGGCGTGAGCTCCGGCGCGTCGTCCTTCTTGAGCGGGTGCACGCGGCCCACCAGCTTGGGCTTCGGACGCGAGTCTTCGTCCTCGGGCCCGGCGCCCTTCTTGCGGCGGCCCAGCGACTTCACCGGCCCGGGGATGGCGGGGTGGAAGATGCCGCTCGCGAAGGTCTCCAGGGCCTGGATGTACGGGTCGAAGCCGTGCAGCCCCAGCACCTGCATGGCGCACGCCTCCGCCACCATGGACTCGCGGGCGGGCGGCTTGAGCAGCACCTCGATGGCGGGCAGCCCCACCGCCTCCAGCGCCTCCTTCAGCGCGTAGGACGTGAAGTAGCCCGCCGGGTTGATGAGGATGCCCTCCACGTTCTTGCGCTCGGCGTGGATCGTGTCGATGAGGACGCCCTCGTGGTTGGACTGGACGATGGTCAGCGTCAGTCCCAGCTCCTTCGCCTTCGCGCGCAGGGCCGCGTCGAGGTCCGTCAGGCGGCCCCCCACGACGTCCTCACGCTCGCCCAGGAGGTTGAGGTTCGGTCCGTGCAACACCAGCAGCTTCATGCCCATCCGTGCGACTCCATGACGCGAGAATTCCACATGGCGCTCGGCGGCGCGCTCAAGACGTGAACGGCTGACTGCCCGGCTGCAATCTGTTTCCAGAGAGGAAGTCCGCCGCGCGCATCACCCGCTTGCCCTCTGGCTGGACCTCCAGGAGGACGAGCGAGCCCTCTCCACAAGCGACCTCGATGCCCTCCGGCCCCGCGGACAGCACGGTGCCGGGTGCACCCTTCCCTTCCGCGGGCCGCATCCGGTGCACCTTGAAGACCTTGCCACCCAGCAGCGTGTACGCACCGGGCCACGGCGTGAAGGCGCGCAGGCGGCGGTCCAGCTCCACCGCGGGCTTCGCGAAGTCCAGCTTGCCGTTCTCCTTGTCGATGATGGGCGCCAGCACCATGCCTTCGGAGGGCTGGGGTTGGGGCGTCAGCTCGCCGCGGAGGTAGCGCGGCAGGGACTCGCGCAGGATGTCGCCGCCCAGCGCGGACAGCTTCGCGTGCAGCGTGGCGCTCGTCTCGTCCGGCGCGATGGGCAGCCGCTTCATCGCCAGCACGGGGCCGGTGTCCAGGCCTTCATCCATCACCATCAGCGACACGCCCGTCTCGCTGTCGCCGTGCTCGATGGCCCACTGGATGGGCGCGGCGCCCCGGAAGCGAGGCAGCAGCGACGCGTGCACGTTCACGCAGCCTTTCACCGGAAGCGCCAGCAGGTCCTTGGGGAGAATCTTTCCGTAGGCCGTCACCACGCAGACGTCGGGGGCGTACTGGCGCAGCTCCTCGGAGAACGGCGGCGTGCGCAGCTTCTGCGGCTGGAGCACGGGGATGCCCTTCTCCAGCGCGCGCTCCTTCACGGGCGGCGCGGTGACGGCGTTGCCCCGGCCCTTGGGCTTGTCCGGCTGGGTGACGACGGCCACGACGTCGCCCACGTCGAAGCAGGCCTCCAGCGAGGCCACGGCGAACTCGGGCGTACCCATGAAGACGATGCGGGGTCGGCTGCTCATGTGAGGGAAATCTCGTGTGGAAAAAGGGATGGGGTCAGGCCACGGACTTGAAGGCGGCGGGCGGCGCGGAGGTGTCCACCGCCTGACGCTTGCGCGCGCGCAGCGCCTCCAGCGTGGACAGGGCCTCGCGCGTTTCCGGGGTGGTGGCCACGTCCTTGAGCGCGTCCAGCGCCTTCTCCAGCGCGAATGCTTCGTCCGCCTCGCGCTGACGGATGCGGTCCACCGCTTCGCTGAAGCGCGCGAAGAAGGCGCGCAGCTCGTCCTTGCGCCGCAGGGGACGCAGGCGCGGATAGCGGCCCGCCGCGAGCGCCGCGACGTAGAGGCTCATGACATGGACGGGGCCCGCCACACGGTGCGTGAAGAGCAACCCGAACAACCCGAGCGCGATGCCCAGGCCCACGGTGGCCACGCCGGTGAGCCACCAGAGCGTCTCCTCGCCGGACAGGCCCCCTTCGGCGGACATGCGGTGCACCTGCTGGGCGAGCACGCCGAACAGCAACATGCTCCCGGCGCCCATGCCGGTGAGCAGCAAGATGTATTTGAGCTGGAATTCTCGGTCGAGCAGGTACGTCCGGCGGATGATGGTCGGACGCGACGCGTTACGACTGTCTTCGGCATGGGGCATGTCGTTGACCAGCGTACCCCAGGAGGTGGGGGAGGTTTGCGTCCTTCGTCAGGACAGGTCTACACCCGACGGAAGCCCAGACGTTCGGACGTAAAGGAGCCCCATGTCCCGCTCATTCGTCGCCCTGTCCCTGGCCGTTTCCTGCCTTGCCCTGGGGGGTTGCAAGAAGGAGGACCCCAAGACGCCGGAGTACTGGCAGTCCAGTCTGGAGGGGGCCAAACGCCCCGACGACAAGGTGCGAGTGATTGAGTCGCTGCGCACGTCGGGCAACGTCAATGAACAGTTCCTGCCCTTCCTGCACGGGCGGCTGTCCTCGGAGCGCCGGCCGGAGGTGAAGGCGGCGGTGGCCCGGACGCTGGGGGATTTGCACCACCCGACGTCGCTGGAGCCGCTGACGGCGGCGCTGGACCCCGGGGCTTCGGATGTGCCGGCGCAGCAGGTGAACAAGGCGGTGGTGGGCGCGCTGGGGCGGATTGGGGATGAGCGCGCGGTGCCGTCGCTGGTCCCGCTGTTGCGCAGCAAGGACAACTATACGCGCATCGAGGCCATCCAGGTGCTGGGCGCGCTGAAGGCGAAGCCGGCGGTGGAGCCGCTCATCCAGCTGGCGACGGACGAGTCCGCGGAGCCGTTCCTCAACAAGAAGGCCATCGAGGCGCTGGGGCAGATTGGGGATCCGCGCGCGGTGCCGGCGCTGATGCGCACGCTGACCAAGGAGCGCCGGGGCATGTCGTTCTACGTGGAGAGCAGCTTCGCGCTGTTCCAGCTGGGCGCGCCCGCGGCGGACGCGCTCTTGCCGGTGCTGGAGGGCAAGGACGCGGAGCTGCTCACGTGGGCGAAGGCGCAAGGGGTGAACCCCGCCAGCTACCCGATGAAGGCCGCGCAGGTGCTGGGCGACCTCCGGGAGAAGCGCGCGGTGCCCACGCTGTTGAAGCAGCTGTCGTTCACGCATTCGGATCCGCAGATTCAGGCGCTGGTGCGGATGCAGGCGGCGGACGCGCTCGGGAGGATGCGTGCGCAGGAGGCGGTGAAGCCGCTCGCGGGGCTCGTGGGTGAGCCGGACCCGACGGTGCGGGATGCGTATGTGCGGGCGCTGGCGCTGCTGGGCAGCCGGGACGCGCTCCCCGCGCTGGAGAAGGCGGCGGGCACCGGGGACTGGTACTCGAGGGAGATCGCCATGAAGGGCATCGCGCTGCTGGGGGATGCGCGGGAGCAGCCGATGCTCGCGAAGCTGGCGGCGGCGGAGCCCGCGCGCACGGCGGCGGATTGCCAGGAGACGGGCGAGGACGGGTGCCAGGATGCCGCGGCGCTGGGCAAGAAGCGCGCGGATCAGGTGCAGGGGTATGGGGCGGTGCTGGAGGCGGCGCAGGCGTGCAGTGGCAACGCGGGCTGCTGGTCGCAGCGGCTGCCCAAGGCGGACGCGGTGCTGTTGCAGCGCGCGGCGCTGGAGGTGGGGCGCTCCGGGGCGGCGGACCAGGGCCCGACGCTGGCGTCCCGGCTCACCGAACGCGACACCGAGGCGCGCGCCACGGTCATCCAGGCGGTGGACTGGCTGGCGGACGCGCCCGGCGCGGCGAAGAAGCTGCGCGAGGCGTCCCTGCCCGCGCTGAAGAAGCAGCTGGAGGACGAGAAGGGCAACTCCAACTTCGTGCGCGTGAACGAGGACCTGCGCCGGCTGATGGTCAAGCTGGAACGGGCGTAGCGCGCATCCTGAAAGTGCGCGGAGGGCACGCATTGGGTCCTCCGCGCGCGGGCAGTATCCCCGCAGGTCACTTGTCACGCGGGGACGGGAGTAGCCCCATCCTCCGAAGCACGCAGCGCGGGCGGCATTCGCTCCACCGCATGGTGGAGCACGCCCAACTGACGCACCAGCCGCGACAGCTGCGTGCGAGCCAGCGCGTCCGCGCCCTCCAGGCCCGGCGCCTCACGCTTGAGCGCAGACGGCACGCGGCGAGCGACCAGCGCCGAGGACAACTCCTCCAGCGCGTCCGACGCGTAGCGCACCACCGGCCCCAGGTCTGACTCCTGATGCCACGCGCGGCTCGCCGCCAACGCCGTCACGGCCGCGGTGAAGCGGCGCGCATAGGTGATCAACGCCATCCCCGGCTCCAGCTCCTTCGCCGGCCCCTTCCACTCACTCAGCAACCGCTGGAACGACGCCTCCGCGGACAACAGCGCCACGCCCACCTTGCGCCGGGCCTCTCGCAGCGCCGCCTCCGTGGACACAGGCGTGCGCGACACCTCGCGCAGGTAGTGCTGGTCCGCCTTCAGCACGCACGCCACCTCCTCGGCGAAGCGCGCGTGCTCGGGGCTCGGCCAGAGCAGCCGGATGCCCACCAGCGCCAGCACGCCTCCCATCAGCGTGTTGAGGATGCGCACCCCCGCGAGCCGCCAGTCCCCTGTCTGCATCTCCGCGAGCAGCACCAGCGCCGGCGCCAGCAGCACCTGGTACACCGTGAAGTTCAGCGGCCGCACGCTCACCGACACGCAGACCAGCAGCACGATGGCCGCGAGCATCAGCCCATGCGCTGGCAGCACGTGCACCAGCCCCATGGCCAACACGCTGCCCACGAACGTGCCCGCCACACGCTGCAGCCCCTTCTCCGTGGTGAGCCCCGAGTACGGCTGCAACACGACAATCACCGTGATGGTCACCCAGTACCAGTGATTGAGCCCCAGCCCCTCCGCCAGCGCCGTCGCCACCGTCGCGGTGAGCCCCAGCCGCAGCGCGTGCCGGAAGACCACCGACTCCGGCGTCAGGTGGTCGCGCAGCACCTTCCACCACGAGCGCGTCCGCCCCGGCTCCAACCCCAGCGGCTTCGTGTCCCGCTCCGGCAGCGGCTCGCCGCTCTCCAGCCGGGACGCCACATCCAGCGCCACCGCGCTGTACTCCCGCAGCCGCCCCAGGAGCCCCGCCACGTGCGAGTACTGAGCGCGCGCCGGCTCCGGCAGTCCCCCGTCCGCCTGGAGCACCCGCGTCACCCGCTCCGCGTCCCACGACGACGGCACCGGCACCGTGCCCCGCACCAGCGAGCCCACCACGCCCCGCAGGTCCACCGCCAACGCGCCCAGCGCGTGCTGCGCCTCGATGCGGGCCGTGCGGCACGCGCCCTGACGTGGCGCCTCGTCCAGCGCCTCCGACATCGCCGTGAGCAGGAGCGACAGCGCGTCCGCGTCCTCCAGCAGCACCAGCAGGTGCTCGCCCCGGCCACTCTCCTCCTGCCGTCCCTGGCGCGTGGCACCCAGCGTCGCGCGCGCCGTCTCCAGCGACTGCCGCATGCGCGCGGCCCGCTGCACCGCCTCCCACGTCCCCACGCGCGAGGGCCCCTCCATGGGCCAGCCCGCGACCGCGTCCGCGACGTCCGCCAGCTCCTCGTAACAAGCCGCGATGGCCAGCCGCGCCGGGCGGTAGGGCCTGAGCGGCCACAGCACCAGCGACAGGAACATGGACCACAGGCCGCCCGCGACGAAGTACGCCGCCTGCGACAGCACGGCTTCCGGCCCACGCTGCGGCAGGGCCAGCGACACCACGAACAGGTTCGCCAGCAGCATGCCCACGATGCCCGGCGTGTCCCCGAAGCTGCGCGCGAAGCCGCACGCCGTCACCCAGAAGAACGTCAGCGCCACGTCCACCCAGAAGGGACTCGGCAGCGCGATGATGAACCCCACCAGCGCGCCCAGCACCGTCATCGCCCCCATGGCCCGAGCGCGCGTGCGGTACGGCCCGCCCTTGTCCACCAGCGCGACGAAGAGCCCGGCCATGCCCGCCCACGACACCGCCGGCTGCGACATGAGCGCGGAGATGAGCAGCGGAACCCCCAGCGCCAGCCCCGTGCGCAGCCCCGCCGACACCGCGGGCCGGCCCGGCTGGAAGCGGAAGAGGCCCGCGACATGACGGGGCAGGTGTCCCCGGGCCGCACGCCCTCGGGGCGCCACCCAGCCGTCCGCCACCGTCTCGCCTCCGTCCCCGCGCATCCCCGCTCCTTCCCCGGGTGAACGTCCCCAGAGGAAGAAGATGGGGTGCGCGAGCGCCGGATTCCGCCCCTGCCCGCTCGCATGCGCGGCGAACGGGCAAAAGGCGGCCAGGCGGTCAGCTGCGCTGCGCGTAGTACTCGACGATGAACGGCTCGTTCACGTCCACGGGGATCTCCTCACGCTCGGGCAGCCGCACGTAGCGCATGCCCTCCCCTGCCCCTAGGACCTGCACGTACGCGGGCACCTGGCGGGACTTCATCCGTCCGAAGGCGTCCTGCACCGCCGCGAGCTTCAGGTGCTCCGCATGGAAGCGCACCTCGTTGCCCGGCTTGAGCCGGATGCTCGGGATGTCCGCGCGCTTGCCGTTCACCTGGAAGTAGCCGTGGCGCACGAACTGGCGCGCCTGGCGGATGCTCGTGGCCAGCCCCGCGCGCAGCACCAGCGCGTCCAGCCGGCTCTCCAACAACTGCATCAACACCTTGCCCGTGTTGCCCGGCGACCGGCGCGCTTCCAGGAAGGCGCTGCGGCACTGCTTCTCCAGCAGGCCGTAGTACAGCTTCAACTTCTGCTTCTCCCGCAGCCGCTGCGCGAAGTCGCTCACCGACACGCGCGCCGTCGCCCCGTGCTGGCCCGGCGGATACGGCCGGCGCAGCACCGGATCCTTGTCAGGGTCCTTCGCGGTGATGCGCGACAGGGGGATGCCAAGCCGCCGACACATCTTTCCACGAGGTCCCAGTTCACGAGCCACGGTGCGTTCCTCCGGCCTTCCTGTTGAGTCGAGCCAAGTTGAAGTTGATAATCACTATCAATTTCAATACCCACAAAGGGAGCGGCCGGTCAAGCTTCCAGACACGGGGTGTGGGTGGACGGCCGGGCACAGGCAGGGTGAAAATGAACGGAAATACAACCCCGCGCGCCGGCTTACCTACCGGTCGGAATGTGCTTTTGGGGCGGATGTAGGACGAAAACTTCACCTGTGAATTCATGAGCTTGGACCCACTCATGACCGTGTAAGCAACAGCCCACACGCAACATTGGAACGGCTGACACGAGAATCAATTTGTCCGCTTCACCTGCCCCCCGAAAGCCCGCCCCCATGGCCCTGCGCACCGACCTGTCGAAGCCCGTTGTCGCCACCCAGAACCGCACCGACACGAAGCCGGCGAACACCGTGAAGCCCCAGGGCCCGGTGGGCATGAGCTCGCAGTCCAGCTTCAGCACGGGCGCGCCCTCCAAGGCGAAGGCCACGGTGGCGCTGAACGGCGTGGGCCAGAAGCTGACGCCGGGCCCGGTGGACCTCACCAGCCCCCAGGCGCAGCAGGCCGTGCAGCAGACGGTGTCGTACGTGAACCAGAAGAACCCGCAGCTGAGCGGCATCACGGGCGGCACGTCGTTCTCGCCGCGCTCGGTGGAGCGCGACCAGCTGGGCATGACGCACGTGCGCATGGACCGCATGCACGAGGGCGTGAAGGTCGCCGGTGAGCAGATCATCGGCCACCTGGACGCGAAGGGTCAGTTCGACAGCCTGACGGGCGACGTGTCCAACATCCCGGTGGGCATTGGCAAGGCGCCCACGAAGCTGACCGCGAAGGACGCGCTGGCCGTGGCGCAGAAGGACTTCAACGGCGAGACGTCCAAGGCGCCCACCGCGGAGAAGGTCATCGTCAAGGGCAAGGACGGCCAGTACCACGCCGCCTACCACGTGACGCTCACCGACACGAAGGTGTCCAGCGGCAAGGACCCGCGCTCGATGAACTACTTCATCGACGCGAACACCGGCGAGTCCCTCAAGCAGTACAACACGCTGAGCCACCTGGACCGCACGACCAACGCCAGGCGCGCCGATGGCACCTCGGGCACGCCCGCGCAGACGCCCACCACCCCGACGACGCCCACGACTCCGGGCACGGGCACGGGCCGCGTGGCGGACGACCAGACGATGTACAGCGGCAAGGTCGACATCCAGACCACGAAGAACAAGGACGGCACGTTCTCCCTGGACGACAAGACGCGCGGCAAGGGCATCGTGACGTACGACGCGAAGAACCGCGAGGAAGCGTCCGGCACCACGGGCTTCACCGACAACAACGACGTCTGGGGCGAGAAGACCGACCCGTCGCGCGCCGCCACCGCGGTGGACGCGCACTACGGCGCGGAGATGACCTACGACTTCTACAAGGAGATCCTCGGCCGCGACTCCATCGACGGCAAGGGTGAGAAGCTGGTCTCCTACGTGCACACCGACGTGAACCTGGTGAACGCGTTCTGGGACGGCGAGAAGATGCAGTACGGCGACGGCGACGGGAAGGACTCCGGCCCGCTCACCACGCTGGACATCGCCGGCCACGAAATCACCCACGGCCTCACGGAGCGCACCGCGGGCCTGGAGTACGAGGGCGAGTCCGGCGGCCTCAACGAGTCCTTCAGCGACATCATGGGCACCGGCGTGGAGTGGTTCGCCAGCCAGAAGAACAGCGCGGTGAAGTTCGACTGGGCCGTGGGCGAGGACGCGTGGACGCCCAAGAACGGCGACAACACGGACGCCCTCCGCTACATGAACGACCCGACGGCGGACGGCTACTCCATCGACAACTACAAGAACTTCCCGAAGATGACGGAGGTTCACGGCTCCAGCGGCATCGCGAACAACGCCTTCTTCCTCCTCACCGAGGGCGGCAAGAACAAGACGTCCGGCATCGAGGTGAAGGACGGCATTGGCATGGAGAAGAGCCTGAAGGTCTTCGGCCGCGCGCTCACCACGTACATGACGCCGCAGACGAACTTCTCCCAGGCCCGCGCCGCCACCATCAAGGCCGCCACGGACCTGTACGGCAAGGACTCCACCGAGGCGAAGAAGGTCGCCGAGGCCTGGACCGCCGTCGGCGTGACCAAGTAGTCGCTTGAGGTTCCAGGCCCGGATGGGAGCCCTGCGCTCCCGTCCGGGCCTTTTTCATTTCACTGCTTCGCCATGGCGGCCTTCTGTTCGCCCGCGGTATCCCGGACGTGCTCCCCGGAGACGTCGACCGTCACCTCGTGGAGCGTGCCGGTGAACTCGAAGGGCGCGGTGTAGCGCTGGCTGACGGGCGAGTTCTCGTCCCGGCCGCAGGTGAGCCCCTCTCCCAGGCTGATGGCCACCGGCATGGTCGCGTCGATGGTGCTCTGCGCCACCAGGTCGCCGTTGATGTAGAGCCGGCCGCGACCGGGAGTGCCCCGCCCCACCTTCAGGTCTGGCTTGCCGGTGGGCTCGAACTCGAACCTCAGCTGCGAGCGCCCCTCCGGCACATCCACCGCCGACTCGATGTGGAACTCCTGCTCGCCGAGGTAGTTGTAGGCGTAGTGCAGCTTGTGGTCCTGGATGAAGAGTGAGTAGCCGCCGGTGAGGCCGCCGTGGCTGAGCAGCACGCCCTCCGTGTCCCGCGTCACCTCCGCGTCCGCGGTGATGGTGTGGGGCCGGTTGAGCACGTGCACCGCCGCGTTCTCCGGCGCGGGCGACGTGTGCGGGCGGTACACGTAGCGCGTGCGGTCCTTCGTGAGCTGCGGGCGCTCCAGGGCGAACACCGCGCGGGTGGGCGACGCGAGCGGCAGCACCTGGTAGCGCCCGGCTTCCGCGTACCAGAGGGCGATCATCTCGATGAGCTTGCCCCGGTTCTCTTCCGCCACGTTCCGCGTCTCGGAGCAGTCCTCCGCCACGTGGTACAGCTCCCAGCCGTGCGCATCCAGCTCGCGCAGCCGGTCCTCGTCGAGCAGCGACTCACCGAAGCCCTCTCCGGCCTCCGCGAAGGACGGGCCGGGGAACGGGCACACCGCGCGCCAGCCGTCGTGGTAGATGGCGCGCGAGCTGAACATCTCGAAGTACTGCGTGCGGTGTCGGCCAGGCGCGTTCCCGTCGTTGAACGTGTGCTTGAAGCTGACGCCTTCAATGGGTGACTGGGTGACGCCGCGGATCTCCGCCAGCGGCTCCAGCCCCAGGCAGTCCAGCACCGTGGGCACCATGTCGATGGCGTGCGCGTACTGCGTGCGCACCTCGCCCTTCGCCTGGATGCCCTGGGGCCAGTGGACGAGGAACGGATCGGTGGTGCCGCCGCGGTACGTCTCCCGCTTCCAGCGGCGGAACGGCGTGTCCCCCGCCCAGGCCCAGCCCCACGGGTAGTGGTTGAAGTGCTTCGGGCCGCCCAGGTCCTCCAGCGCCGCCAGGTTCTGCTCCAGGGACTCCGGAGCGTTGTTGAAGAACTTCAGCTCGTTCACGGAGCCGTGCGGTCCGCCCTCCGCGCTGGCCCCGTTGTCGGACAGCACCATGATGAGCGTGTTGTCCAACTCGCCGGTGTCCTCCAGGAACTTCAGCAGCCGGCCGATGTGGTGGTCCGTGTGCTCCAGGAAGCCCGCGAAGACCTCCATCATGCGTGAGTAGAGGTGCTTCTCCTCCGGCGGCAGCGAGCCCCAGTCCTGCACGTCCGGGTCATGCCGGGACAGCTGCGTGCCCCGGGGAATCACGCCCAGCTCCAGCTGCTTCTGGAACACCTTCTGGCGGTAGGCGTCCCAGCCGTCGTCGAACTGGCCCGCGTAGGCGTCCGCCCACTCGCGGGGGACGTGGTGGGGCGCATGCATGGCGCCCGTGGCGAAGTAGAGGAAGAAGGGCTTGTCCGGCGCGACCTGCTTGGTGTCCGCGATGCAGTCCATGGCGCGGTCCACCAGGTCCGGGGTGAGGTGGTAGCCCTCCTCGGGAGTGCCGGGCGGGCGGATGGCGTGGTTGTCGTGAACGAGGTCCGGGTAGTACTGGTGCGTGTCCCCGCCCAGGAAGCCGTAGAAGCGCTCGAAGCCGCGGCCCAGCGGCCAGCGCGAGTACGGCCCCGCGGCGCTCGTCTGCTCCGCGGGGGTCAGGTGCCACTTGCCAATGGCATACGTGTTGTAGCCGGCCTCCATCAGCATCTCGGAGAGGAAGCCGTTCTCGAAGGGGATGGTGCCGTTGTAGCCGGGGTAGCCCAGCGACGTTTCGGTGATGGTGCCCATCCCGTTGGAGTGGTGGTTGCGGCCGGTGAGGACGCACGAGCGCGTGGGCGAGCACAGCGCGGTGGTGTGCATGTTGTTGTAGAGCAGCCCGCCTTGCGCCAGCCGGTCCAGGTTCGGCGTGCGGATGGGCGAGCCGTAGCAGCCCAGGTGCCCGAAGCCCATGTCATCCAGGATGATGAACAGGACGTTGGGCGCGCCGGGCTTCGAGCGCAGGGGCGAAGGCCACGCAGGAGACGACTGCTCCCAGGTGCGGCCGATGACGCCAGGGAAGGGACTGCCGGGCTTGTATTCCTTGAGGGACATGAGCGAGCGCGCCTCCACGCGAACCAGAACGTTCTCGTGCGTGAGGTGCATCGTCCCGGGAGGCAGCGAATCTGCCCCCAGGACGGAGGCGGCCGGACCCAGGCCCTGGCCGCCTCCTGCTTCACACCCTGCTCACGTCACGGGGAACGGGTTGCGTTCGTGGAACTGGCGCTGGTGGAAGTACGGGTACGGCCAGGGCGTGGTGCTGGCGGCGTCCAGCGTGGCCACCTGCGCGGGCGTGAGGTTCCAGCCGATGGCGCCCAGGTTCTGGCGCAGCTGCTCCTCCGTGCGCGCGCCGATGATGACGTTGGACACGGTGGGCCGCTGGAGCAGCCAGTTGAGCGCCACCTGCGGCACCGTCTTGCCCGTCTCCTGGGCCACGGCGTCGAGCGCGTCCACGACCTGGAAGAGGTACTCCTCCGGCACCTGCGGGCCGCCGGCCGCGGTGGCGGGGTTGTTGAGGCGGCTGGTCTCCGGCTTCGGCGCGCCCCGGCGCAGCTTGCCGGTGAGCCGGCCCCAGCCCAGCGGGCTCCACACCACCGCGCCCACCTTCTGGTCCTGCGCGAGCGGCATCAGCTCCCACTCGTAGTCGCGGCCCACGAGCGAGTAGTAGGCCTGGTGGGCCACGTAGCGCGCCAGGTTGTAGCGCTCCGACACGGCCAGCGACTTCATCAGGTGCCAGCCGGAGAAGTTGGAGCAGCCGATGTAGCGGATCTTCCCCGCGCGCACGAAGCCGTCCAGCGTGTTGAGGACCTCCTCCACGGGCGTCACCGCGTCGAAGGCGTGGAGCTGGAACAGGTCGATGTAGTCCGTCTTCAGCCGGCGCAGCGCGGCCTCCACGGCGCGCGTGAGGTGGAAGCGCGAGGAGCCCACGTCATTGGGCCCCGCGCCCGCGCGGAAGGTGGCCTTGGTGGAGATGATGGCCTTGTCGCGCCGGCCCTCCAGCGCCTTGCCGAGAATCTCTTCCGCGAGCCCCGCGGAGTAGCCGTCCGCGGAGTCGAACATGTTCACGCCCGCGTCCAGCGCGATGTCCACGAGCCGCGTGGCCTCCTTCACGTCGCTGGAGCCGAAGCCCTTGAAGAAATCACCCGAGCCACCGAACGTGCCCGTGCCCAGGCTGAGGACGGGGACCTTGAAACCAGAACCACCCAGCTGCCGGTATTCCATGACGTTCACCTCGTGACGAAGCGGGAGGAAAGGCGGCCCACGTAACGGGCCGTGGCGCGGCGCGCAACCGTCGTTTCGCGACGCGCGTGATGCTTGAAGCGGCGCGTGGGGGCGCCCATCATGCGCGCGCCTTCCCGGGCGGGGAGGCAGGGGTCCAGGTCCCACGTGAGCACATCCGCGACACCCGCATCCGGCCGTCCGCCCATCCTGCGGGCGTTGGGCTATCTGCGCCGCTATCGCCTGGAGGCGCTGGGCGCGCTGCTGTCCCTGCTGCTCGTCTCCGTGGCGAATCTGGGCGCGCCGCAGATGATCCGCATCGCCATCGACCACGGGCTCGCGCGCGGGGAGATACGGCCTGTGTGGCTGGCGGTGGGCGGGCTGGTCGCCATCGCGCTGGGGCGCGGCCTGTTCAACTTCCTGCAGGGCTACCTGGCGGAGCGCGCGTCGCAGGGCGTGGCGTTCGACCTGCGCGACGCGCTCTTCGCGCGCATCCAGCGGCTGTCCTTCAGCTACTACGACCAGGCGCAGACGGGGCAACTGCTCACGCGGCTGACGAGCGACGTGGAGGCGGTGCGCACCTTCGTGGGCAGCGGCGTGGTGCAGTTCGCCGCGGCGGCGGCGATGCTGGTGGGCTGCGCGGGGCTGCTGCTGTACCTGGATCCGGTGCTGGCGCTGGCGGCGCTGAGCACCGTGCCGCCCATCCTGTGGGTGCTGCGCCGGTTCATGCAGCGGATGCGTCCGCTGTTCGGCCAGCTGCAGGCGCTGCTGGGCTCGCTCAACACCACGCTGCAGGAGGACCTGCGCGGGCTGCGCGTGGTGCGCGCCTTCTCCGGCGAGGCGCGGGAGCTGGAGCGCTACGGGAAGACCAACGCGGAGCTGAAGGAGAAGAACCTGCGGGTGGTGGACGCGCTGGCCGGCAACTTCCCCCTCGTCGCCTTCTTCGCCAACCTGGGCACGCTGATGGTGGTGGGCGTGGGCGGCTGGCGCATCCTCCATCAGAAGCTGACGCTGGGAGAGCTGGTGGCCTTCACCAGCTACCTGGCCTTCCTGCTGATGCCCCTGATGACGCTGGGCTTCTTCGCGGCCAGCATGTCGCGAGCGAGCGCGTCCGCGCAGCGCCTCTTCGAGCTGCTCGACACGGCGGTGGAGGTGGCGGACCGTCCGGGCGCGGTGCTACTGCCTCCATTGCAGGGCCGCATCGAGCTGCGCGACGTGCGCTTCCGCTACGCGGGCAGCGACCGCGAAATCCTGCGCGGCGTGAGCGTGACGTTGGAGCCCGGGCAGCTGGTGGCGGTGCTGGGCACCACCGGCTCCGGCAAGAGCACGCTCATCAACCTGCTGCCGCGCTTCTACGACGTCACCGGGGGCGCGGTGCTGCTGGACGGACATGACGTGCGGGACGTGACGCTCGCGAGCCTGCGCTCGCAGATGGGCGTGGTGCTCCAGGACGCGCTGCTGTTCTCCGGAACGGTGCGGGAGAACATCGCCTACGGGCGCCCGGAGGCGACGCAGGCCCAGGTGGAGGCCGCGGCGGAGGCGGCCCAGGCGGCGGAGTTCATCCGCGAGTTGCCCCAGGGCTACGACACGCTGGTGGGCGAGCGCGGCGTGGGGCTCTCCGGTGGGCAGCGGCAGCGGCTGGCCATCGCGCGGGCGCTGCTCACGGATCCACGGCTGCTCATCCTGGACGACAGCACGTCCGCGGTGGACGCGCGCACGGAGACCGCCATCCAGGGCGCGCTGGACGCGCTGATGCGGGACAAGCGCAGGACGGCCATCGTCATCGCCCAGCGCATCAGCACCGTGCGGGACGCGGACCTCATCCTGGTGCTGGACGAGGGGCGCATCGCCGCGAAGGGGCGCCACGAGGAGCTGAAGGCCTCCAGCGAGCTGTACAACGACATCCTCGGGTCGCAGCTGCAGCCGCCGCGTCAGGAGGAGGTGGCATGAGGCGGCCTGGAAGCATCGAGGCGATGGCGGAGCTGGAGACGGGCCGCGCGAAGCAGCGCGGGAAGGTGCTGCGCCGGCTGCTGGGCGAGCTGCGTCCGCACGCGGGCACGCTCACCGTGGCGATGGCCTTCATCCTGGTGGGCGCGGCGTGCCAGGCGCTGGGGCCGTACCTGATGAGCCGGGCCATCGACCACGACATCGGCTCGGGGGACGGCTGGGGGCTGTTGCGGACGCTGGCGGTGCTGTTCGTCGTCTACGTCGTGGGCTTGCTGACGCAGCAGGCGCAGACGCGGCGGGTGGGCCACACGGGGCAGCACGTCCTGTCGGACCTGCGCCTGCGCCTCTTCGCGCGGCTCCAGCAGCTGCCGCTGTCGTGGTTCGACCGGCGGCCGCTGGGCGACCTGATGAGCCGGATGCTCAGCGATGTGGACACGCTCAACCAGCTCTTCGCGCAGGGGCTGACGCAGCTGTTGGGGTCGCTGCTGGGGCTGGTGGGCGTGCTCGTCGCGATGTTCGCGCTCAACTGGCGCCTGGCGCTGGCGTGCTTCTCCCTCATCCCCGCCATCGTGCTCACCACGTGGTTCTTCGCGTCGCGGGCGCGCAATGCCTACCGCAAGACGCGGCAGACGGTGGGCGACGTGACGGCGAACCTCCAGGAGGAGATTGGAGGCGTGCGGCAGGCGCAGGCCTTCAACCGCACGGAGAAGAACATCGAGCGCTTCCGCGACCGGAACGCGGCCAACCGCGACGCGAACGTGGCGGCGGTGGGCATCACGTCCGCGTTCTCGCCGGCCATCGACCTGCTCTCCACGCTGTCCACGGCGCTGGTGATTGGCTACGGCGGCGCGCTGGCGCTGAGCGGGCAGCTCACGGTGGGCGGCGTGGCGGCCTTCCTCATCTACGTGCAGCAGTTCTTCCGGCCGGTGCAGCTGGCCGCGTCCGTGGCCGCGCTGATGCAGTCCGCGCTGGCGGGGGCGGAGCGCATCTTCTCCATCCTCGACGAGACCACGGAGCCGCCGGACGTGGCGGGCGCGATGGAGCTGGGGCCGCTCCAGGGCCAGGTGGTGTTCGAGGGCGTGTCCTTCGGCTACGACGCCGCGCGGCCCGTGCTGCGCGATGTGTCCTTCCACCTGGAGCCCGGCCAGACGCTGGCGCTGGTGGGGCGCACGGGCGCGGGCAAGACGACGGTGGCCAGCCTGGTGCCGCGCTTCTACGACGTGACGGGGGGCACGGTGCGCGTGGACGGGCACGACGTGCGCCAGGTGACGCGCGCGAGTCTGCGCCGGCAGATGGCCATGGTGCTCCAGGAGCCGTTCCTCTTCAGCGGCAAGGTGGCGGACAACATCGCCTATGGGAAGGCGGACGCCACCCGCGAGGACGTAGAGGCGGCGGCGAAGGCGGTGCACGCGCACGACTTCATCACCCAACTGCCGCAGGGCTACGACACCGTGCTGGGCGAGGGCGGCGCGACGCTCAGTCAGGGGCAGCGGCAGTTGCTCGCGTTCGCTCGCGCGGTCATCGCCAATCCGCGGGTGCTCATCCTGGACGAGGCGACGGCGAACATCGACACGCGCACGGAGGCGCTCATCCAGCTGGCGCTGGGGCAGCTGTTGTCCGGCCGCACGAGCATCGTCATCGCGCACCGGCTCAACACCATCCGCCACGCGGACCTCATCCTGGTGCTGGAGCACGGCACCGTGGTGGAGCGCGGCAACCACGAAGAGCTGCTCGCGAAGGGCGGGCACTACGCGGAGCTGTACCACCAGCAGTTCCGCGACGCGCCGGAGCCGACGGTCAAGGCGCTGGGCTGAGCGCGCGCCGGACCGGCTCCGGCGCTTTGATTCCCGAGCGAAGTGCATCGGGCTTGCATGGTTGCTCGGCCGCCGTTACCCAGCGGCCGAGGGTGCGGCGTTGGCGGCATGCGCTTCGCGGCGGCGGCCCCCATCTCCAGCATTCATTGCGGCGGGGACGGGCGCGCACCCCTTCCACCTCTTCCGGGAGCAGGCATGGCAGGCAGTCGAGGGACAGCGTTGGTGACGGGCACGTCCGCGGGAATTGGCGCGGTGTATGCCCGGAGGCTGGCGGCGCTCGGGTATGACCTGGTCCTGGTCGCTCGGCGGGAGGAGCGGCTGAAGGCGATGGCGGCGGAGCTGACGGCGGCGCATGGCATCCGCGCGGAGGTGCTGCGGGCGGACCTCACGGTGCACGCGGACCTCCAGCGGGTGGCCGGGCGCGCGGCGGGCGAGGACCTCACCCTGGTCATCAACAACGCGGGCGTGGGTGGCTATGGCCCCTTCGCGCAGGTGGAGCCCGCGGCGCTGGAAGGCCTGGCGAACCTGCACATGATGGCGCCGATGCTGGCCACGCGCGCGGCGCTACCCGGCATGCTGGCGCGGGGAAAGGGCGCGATCATCAACGTCGCTTCCCTGCTCGCCTTCTCCGGCGCGATGCCACCGGGCCCCCTGCCCCACCGGGCCACCTACGCGGGCGCGAAGGCGTTCCTCGTCCACTTCACCCGCACGCTCGCGGGAGAGCTGCGCGGCACGCCCGTGGTGGCGCAGGTCGTCTGCCCGGGCATGACCTTCACGGAGTTCAACGGCGGCTATCCCGGCACCATGTCGCCGGAGGACGTCGTCACCGCGTCGCTCGTCGCGCTGGAGCGCGGTGAGACGGTCTGCGTCCCCGGACTGGAGGCCGCGGAGGCCCTCGTGGCCCTGGAGAAGGCGGAGGCAGGACTGCTGCGTGGGGCGACCCATGCATTGGCCGGGCGGTACCGGACGGCCTGAAACGCATTTGCTGCACATGCATCCATTCAGGCATTCATCTGCACGGAGGAAGCACTCATGAGCGGAACCTCGACGCGACCCGCGGAGAAGAGCGGCACCTTCAAGCTGGGCGGAGATTTGCCCGTCCACCGGCTGGGCTACGGCGCCATGCAGCTCACGGGCCCTGGCATCTGGGGCCCGCCCAAGGACCGGGCGGAGGCGGTGCGCGTGTTGCGCCGCGCGCTGGAGCTGGGCGTGGACTTCATCGACACGGCGGACTCCTACGGCCCCTACATCAGCGAGGAGATCATCGCGGAGGCCCTGCACCCCTACGCCAAGGGCGTGGTGGTGGCGACGAAGGCAGGCCTGGTGCGCACGGGTCCCAACGAGTGGCACCCGGTGGCCGCGCCGAAGTACCTGCGCCAGCAGTTGGAGATGTCGCTGCGCCGGCTGAAGCTGGAGCGCATCGACCTGTACCAGTTGCACCGCATCGACCCGAAGGTCCCGGTGGAGGAGTCACTGGGCGAGCTGAAGGCGCTGCAGAAGGAAGGGAAGATCCGCCACATCGGCCTGTCGGAGGTGTCGGTGGAGGAGATTGAGCGGGCGCGCAAGGTGGTGGACATCGTGTCGGTGCAGAACCGGTACAACCTGACCGACCGCGTGCACGAGAAGGTGCTGGACTACTGCGAGAAGGAGAACCTGGGTTTCATCCCGTGGTTCCCGCTGGCGACGGGCGGTCTGGCGAAGCCGGGGAGCACGCTCGACTCCGTGGCGAAGAAGCACAACGCGACGCCCGCGCAGATTGCCCTCTCCTGGCTGCTGGAGCGCTCGCCGGTGATGCTGCCCATCCCGGGCACGTCCTCCGTGAAGCACCTGGAGGAGAACGTCGCGGGCGCGGAGGTGAAGCTCAACAAGGACGAGCTGGCCGCCGTGGACGCGCAGGCGTCGGGGCGCTGAAGCATCAGCCCTGGTTCGCTTGAAGCACCCCACCGGCCCACGGGCGGATGGGGTGCTCGCGGCACTTCACGTGGCGAGCGTCCGCCGGCCACGAATCTTCGTGAACGCGTGCGAGCTCAGATAGGCATAGCTCTGGGGTGCGCGCAGCTCCGGGGAGATATCTCCCAGCGGGAAGGGCTTCGCGAAGACGTGGACCTTTCCCACCTGGATCGCGACGCCCCCCTCGCATCGCGAGAAGTAGCGGTCGTAGTCCTCCTTCAGGATGCCCCCCACCCTCGAGTAGCGGCGCCAGAGCTGCTCGGGAGCGGCCTCGTCGATGCCCAGGATGTCGAAGAAGCCGACGACCTGCTTCACCGGGCTGGAGGAGTAGACGACGACGTGTGAGACCTCCCTGCGGAAGGCGCGCTTGCGGAACTCGACGCGCTTGAGCCCTTCCAGGATGGGCGTCGCATACCGGGGCTGGATGGGCAGCAGGACTACAGACCGAGGCGTTGGCGAAGCCACTCACGACCTCCCTGCTGCACCGTGGTGATGGACTGCGGAGGGCCGTTGAGCACGTCATAGTGCCCCACGAGCTTTCAAACGAATCAACGGGCAGCGCGTTACCTCCTACTCCACTTGCCCCATCGCCGCGCGCTGCTCCGCAGCCAACTCCGCTCCAGACAGGATGTGATAGCCAAGCGTCAGTGCGGCCTCCGCCTTCACCGCATCCACCTTCACCCGAGCCCCCTCGGGCGTCAGCGCTATCACTTTGCCATCTGTGACAGGAGCGAGCTTCCGTGATTCGGAGAGCCGCACCGCGGACGCCTCCGAGACGGAGCCAAGTTCGCCCGTCTCGACGTCAATCGCCAGGACGCGATCTGCCGGGACCTCCGGTGGTGCCGCAGGTGAGGTCTGCGCGGCGACGGCAGTGGAGGCTTTATCGGGAGTGGCCATGCACGCGATGAGTCCTGTTACCCAGCCCTTCGAATAGCCAGGTTGCTCCGTGACGGTGACCTGCTTGCCCATGAAGCTGTTCCGCTCCGTCGCCGTGAAGGTACTCGGATCCCGCGTCGCGCCCAGGCCGAGCCGGAAGTCGTACTCACGAGGCGCGCAAATTTCGCCGGCGCGGCGGTGGAAATAGCTCACCAGCGTGTCGACGCTCGTCATGGCGTTCCCGCGCACCTCGATGCGAATGACGCCCGGCGCAACCTCGGTATCCCGGTAGCCCCCGGCGATCCCCATACGCTGGTACGGCGTGGCGCATCCGGAAGCGAAACCGGCAACAACGACAGCCCCCACCCATGTCGTCTTCATGGAATGAAGGCTATGCGCACCTCATCCTGCCCCGCAAACGGCTCCCGACAGCCGAGTGGAATGGGTTCAAGGCGCCCACCACCGACACAGTGCCGGCATGTCGCGAAGGGAGATGACAGCTCTACTGCTGTCATGAGGCGTGAAGCCTACTCACGCGTCTGACACCCGTCACTTCCGCTTCACGTAACGCAGGAGGAGCGTCACCAGCTCCTCCTGGAGCAGCCCCTGGGACAGGGACTCGGGGCGCTCCACCACGGCTCGGTGGATGACCGCGTGGGACACCGTGTCGATGAGCCACAGGGCCAGCTCCGGGTCCGGCACGTCCGTGCGGAATCTACTCAGGGCCTCCAGCATGGGCGCGTCGTCCGGGTCCCACTTCCGGGCGGGACGTGATGGCAGCTCCTCCGTCAGCGCGTGGTGCAGCTTCGGATTCACCGCGTGCGCCGCGAAGCCCAGCGTCACCAGCGTCCGGATGAGGTCCTCCAGCGTGTTGAACTTCCGCGTCGCCAGCACCTCTCGCGCGGCGGCGCGCTGCTCCTTCACGTGCCGGCGCGACACCTCCGCAACCAGTGCCTCCTTGCCTGGGAAGAACTGATACAGCGACGCCACGTTCACGCCCGCTCGCTCCGCGATGCGGTTCGTCGTCAGCTTCGCGTAGCCGTCGCGCACCAGAATGTCAGCAGTCGCCTGCACCAACGCGTCCACCGTCGCTCGCGAGCGCTCCTGCGTGGGTGTCTTCCGCGGGGAAAGCTTCGCGCGCGGCATGCCGGACTCCTGGGACGGGAACGCAAGCTGACAACATAAGCGCTTCCTTACATTCTTGTCTCCGTCGCCGCTGGTCCGCGACAGGAGACCTTCCATGCCCGATTCCATCCTGCCGGTGCTCGTCATTGGCGCCGGCCCCACCGGCCTGACGCTCGCGTGTGACCTCGCTCGCCGGGGCGTTCGCGTGCGCATCGTGGACGCGGCCCCGCGGCCCTTCGTCGGCTCTCGCGGCAAGGGGCTTCAGCCTCGCACGCTGGAGGTGCTGGACGACCTGGGCGTGATCGATGCCGTGCTCGCCGCGGGCACCACCTACCCCCGCATGCGCATCCACTGGCGGCGCTTCGTCGTGGGGCGCTGGACCATGATGACTCCCCGCGCCGCGACCCCGGACGTGCCCTACCCCAATGGATGGCTCGTGCCCCAGGCCCGCACCGAGGGCATCCTGCGCGACCGGCTGGCGTCGCTGGGCGTCACGGTGGAGTTCGGCACCGCGCTCACCGGCTTCACCCAGGACGGCACCAGCGTCTCCGCCACCCTCTCGCGTGACGGCACGGAGGAGACCGTCCGCGCGGAGTACCTCGTCGGCGCGGACGGAGGACACAGCCGCGTGCGCAAGGAACTGGGGCTGGTCCTCCATGGCGTCACCCATGAGGAGGAGCGCATGGTCGTGGGCGACGTGCGCGTGGAGGGCCTGGCACACACGCACTGGCACGTGTGGCCCTTCGCGAAGCGCGGCATGGTGGCGCTGTGTCCCCTCCCCGGCGCGGACCGCTTCCAGCTCGTCCTCCAGGTGAAGCCCGGCGACACCGTGCCGGAGCTCACCGAGGCCGCGCTCCACCAGCGCATCCAGGAGACCGCGCGCCCCGGCTCCAGGCTGCGCCTGCACGACGCGAGCTGGCTGTCCTTGTATCGCCCCAGCACGCGCATGGTGGACCGCTACCGCGTGGGCCGCGTCTTCATCGCGGGCGACGCCGCGCACGTGCACCCGCCCACCGGCGGCCAGGGACTCAACACCGGCGTGCAGGACGCCTACAACCTGGGCTGGAAGCTGGGCCACGTGCACCAGGGCGCGGATCCGGCCCTGCTCGACACCTACGAGGCGGAGCGACTGCCCGTCGCCGCGCGTGTGCTCGGGCTGTCCTCGAAGCTGTACGAAGGAATGCGGCAGGGACGCATGAAGGCCATGAAACGGGGCGACGAGGAGCGGCAATTGGGCTTGAGCTATCGCGGAGGCCCCCTCGCCCCGGAACTCCCCGGCGACACGTCCCGGGTGCAGGCCGGAGACCGCGCCCCGGACGCGCCCTGCGTGGATGCCCACGGCGAACCTGTCCGACTGTCGGACAGGTTTCGAGGTCCCCACTGGACGCTGCTCGCCTTCGGATCCGCGCTCCAGGAGGTCGATGCCTGGGCTCGCTCACGCTCCGGTGACACCGTGCGCGTCGCCCGTGTCCTCCCCAAGGGCTCGACGGTCAGCACCGACGCATTGCTCGACACCGACGGCCATGCGCACCGGGCCTACGACGTGCCCCCGAACGCGGGTGCGCTCATCCTGGTGCGTCCGGATGGCTACGTGGGCCACGCGTCCCGGCCCGGCGACCTCTTGGCCCTGGAGCAATTCATGACGCCGCTCCTGCCCCGCCCTTCCACCCGGGCCGGGCCGTACGTAACCGCCGTGAACCTTCCTGCGTAGGAGGAGCAACGCCGCAGGGCTTCGCATTTTCGCGAGGCCCATGGAGACTCCTCCCATGTCCATTCGCTCCTTCCGTGGAAGCGCCGCCTGCGCAGCGCTCGGCCTCCTGACGCTGTCCGCCTGCGGCTCCGGCGACGACACCGACCCGTCCGCCCGGCGCTTCCGCGTGCGCATCGAGAACGTGGCGCCCTTCCAGAACCTCAAGTCCGGCCGGTTCGACACGAAGATAAGCGGCACTTCACCGGGCCCGCTGGCCCCGGGCGACACCTACGAGTTCAGCTTCACCGCGGGCCGCAACCACCGTCTGTCCTTCGCCGCCATGTTCGGCGCATCCAACGACTGGTTCTTCGGCACCGAGCCCAATGGCATCCCGCTCTACTCCGCCGACGGGCAGCCGGTGACCGGCAACGTCACCTCCCAGGTGGTTCTCTGGGACGCGGGCACGGAGGTGAACGAGGAGCCCGCCGTGGGCGCGCACACCGCTCCGAAGCAGGCCACCTCCACGGACGGCCCGGGCATCAACGACTTCAACTCCAACAACGTGCGGCGCGTGGGCACGCAGCCCGTGCTCAGCAGCGGCCTGCCGTTCAACCTGCCCCCGCTCGCGACGATGATCCGCGTGCAGTTGGCCCACGACGCGGCCACGCAGCGCTTCACCGTGCGCATCGAGAACGTCTCCGACGACCGCAACACCCTCAGCACCTCCGAAGGCATCAAGCCCGTGCGCATCTCCCCGGGAGTCTGGGTGGTGAGCGCAGGCAATGAGCCCCTCTTCACTGAAGGGCAGCCGGACCGGGGCCAGGGCCTGGAGGCGCTCGCGGAAAACGGCGACGCCACCGTCCTGGACACCTGGCTCAAGCCGCTGAACGGCGTGGCCACGCCTCTGTCACCGGGCGTCTTCGCCCTGCACAACGCCGCCTCGCCGTTGTTCACGGAAGGCGCGCAGGACCGGGGCCTGGGGTTGGAAGCGCTCGCGGAGACGGGCGATGCCTCGCGGCTGGCCAACGCCCTCTCTTCGACTCCGCCCGCGGGCGTGAGCAAGTCAGGCACCTTCAACACGCCCGTGGACGCGTCCGTCCCCGGTCCCCTCCTGCCGGGCCGAGCCTACGAGTTCACCGTCAACGCCAGCCCCGGTGACCGGCTGACTTTCGCGACCATGTTCGGCCAGTCCAACGACTGGTTCTTCGGCCCCGATGAGCAGGGCATCGCGCTGTTCGACAAGGCCAACGCCCCCGTGACGGGCGACATCACGTCCAAGGTGTACCTGTGGGACGCGGGCACGGAGCTGGACGAGGAGCCCGCCGTGGGCCCGCACCAGGGTGCCCCCGAATGGACCGTGGACACCGACAAGACCGTGCGCCGGGTGCCCCCGTCGCGCTACGGCACGCCCCTGTCCCAGCACCTGCGCGTCACCCTCACGGCGGAGTAGTTCGCGCCGCGCTTCACACGGGGACTTCAGACGGCTTCGCGCTCCAGCGTGTCCTCGTCGTCGGAGTCCACCGCGGGCTCGTCCTGAAAGGCGCTGGGCAGCAGGCTGAAGGGCAGCACCTTCGCCAGCGCCGCCAACAGCAGGATGCCGCCCGGCGCGGCGAAGATGGCCAGCGCGGGGATGGCCTTCGCCACGTCGATGAGCTGCGCGCGCATGCGCTGGCGCTCGTCGGCGGTGAGCTTCTGGCGCCGCGCCGCCTTGGTGAGCAGCACCGCCAGGTCGCCCGTCTCGCGCGCCTCCTGCATGAGCCGATGGAAGTTCTTCTCCAGCGTCTCCTGCATGCCGCCCATGAGCTCCTCGCCCATGGCGCCCGCCGCGTCCGACACGGTGAAGACATCCACCAGCGAGCGGTGCCGCGCGTAGAACTCCGCCATCTCCAATTCCAGACGGCGCAGCTCCGCGTGAGGCACGTGCAGCGCACCCGCCAGCGTGTCGATGAAGGCCCGCTCCCGCCGCGTCCGCCGGCCGTCCACCAGCGCCGCCAGCAGCGCCTGCTCCAGCAGCAGGTGCCGCATGTCCACGCTGCGCACGCGGCGCACCACGTCTCGCACGTCGCGCTTGCGCTCGAAGGACTGGCGCACCGCGGCCTTCACCTCGCCCTCCAGCGAGTGCGGCAGCTTCAGTCCCTCCACCTGCCGGAGGATGGCGCGGCGCGCGGGCGCGCTGGGTTCGCGGTCCACGCACGCAAGAGCGGTGAGCACGTCCACGAGCAGCGCCTTCTGCTTCGCCGCGAAGTCCCGCCGCCGCTCCGCCATCGCGCGCGACAGCCGCCCGGTCGAGAACAAGTCGATGGCCTGCCGGCAGAACAGCTGCGCGTCCGCGTACTGCGCGCCGTTGTGCAGCACCAGCCCGTACACCGGGTCCCCGGCCAGCGACGGCGCCCGCTTGTCGAGCGCGTCCTCCACCCGGCCCACCATCCGCCGAGGCACCGGCAGCCCCGCCGCGAGCCGCGCGTCCAGCGCCATCGCCAGGTCCAGCTCGCCCGCCAGCACCGCGAAGAGCACCAGCAGCTGCTCCACCCGCGGGCCCTCCGGCGCGTCCATCACCCGCGCCAGGTCCAGCGCCATGCGCGCCAGCGTGCGCACCACGGCGTGGAACAGCTCGTCCTCCACCGCGCGCGCCGGGACATCGAAGGGCTCACCACCGTCCACCGGCGAGGGCAGCGGCACGGGCGTGCCGTAGATGAGCCCCGAGGCCCGCAGCGTGCGGCGCAGGAAGGCGCGGCCCCGGGCCCGGCCGGAGGAGGTTTCCGGAAGCGACGATGTCGGGACGGGCGCGGGGGAGCGCGCATGCGCGGCGACCACGTCCGTCAGGAGCGCGGCCAGCCAGGTCCCCCTTCCAAAAACCAGCACCGACACCGGTACACCCCTCAAAAGCGTGCGGCCGGACCCCGCCGGAAGCACACGAAGCGGGGAATAACCCAGTCGCATCCGCGATGCCACCCGGCCCCAGGCCCACGGCGGCGTCCGGCAACAGATGCTGATGCCTGGTGGAAAAAACAGCGCGCCCGTCCACCCAGGGCGGACGAGCGCGCGGAGACACCTGGCCAGGAAGGCCTACAGCGCGGTGGCCTTGCCCGGCTCCAGGGCGAGCACCTTGGTGGTGGCCCGGGTCTTCTTCAGCTCGGTGGTGAGCGCGTCCGGGGTGCCGGACAGGGCGGGGAAGGTGCCGTAGTGCATTGGCACCACGGTCTTCACCTTCAGCAGCTTCGCGGCGACGGAGGCCTGCGCGGGGTCCATGGTGAAGTGGCCGCCAATGGGGAGCAGGGCCACGGTGGGCTTGAACTGCTCGGCGATGAGGGCCATGGAGCTGAAGGCCCCGGTGTCACCCGCGTGGTACAGCGTGGGGCCGTTGGCGATTTCGATGACGAAGCCCAGGGGCGCACCGGCGTACTGCGACGCGCCCTTCGGGTCCGCCTGGTAGCTGCTGGAGTGGACCGCCTCCACCAGGTGGATGGTGGCGTCCTTCACCGTGAACGTCCCGCCCGCGTTGGCGCCCATGCCCTGCGCCTCCGGCAGGCCCAGGAGGTTCACCAGCTCGAAGGAGCCGTACACCTTGGCGCTCGTCTTCTGGGCCAGGGCCTTCGTCTCAC
Organism: Corallococcus sp. AB032C; assembly: GCF_003668935.1. Lineage (NCBI taxonomy): Bacteria > Pseudomonadati > Myxococcota > Myxococcia > Myxococcales > Myxococcaceae > Corallococcus > Corallococcus sp. AB032C. Next base: position 52,897 of record NZ_RAWP01000047.1, read on the forward strand.
CCACGTGGTCGAAGTGGCCGTGGGACACGAGGATGGCGTCCACCGCCTCCGGCCAGGTGGCACCCTGCGGCGCCTTGGGGTTGGTGAACCACGGATCGATGGCGATGGTCGCGCCGCCCGGCGTCTTCACCACGAAGGCGGCGTGGCCCCACCACGTCACCTCCGTCTTGCCCGCCGTGGCCGCAGCCTTGCCCGCCGCCGCCTTGGCCGCCACCTTCACGTCGGCCTTGGGAGCCGCCGGCGTCGTCGGCGTGCCCTGCGCGAAGGCCGCGCCCGCGACGCCCAGCACCGCACCCACCACCACTGCCTTCAGCTTGTTGCCCATCGTTGTCCGCTCCAGGAGGAAGGAAAGAGACGACATGTCGCCGTGCCGCCCGGGGGCACCGCACGGCCGTGGCGCGACATACCACCCCACCAGGGAGGCGGAAGGGGGCTGGCGCGTCCGGTTGCCTTGGGAAGGACACATGCCTTCATCCACCCACGGCGGGGGATTGTGGCCCCGGGGAGGATGCAGCGCGCTACGCTCGATGGTCGCGTGGACCATCGATTCCAAGTCAGCCTCCGCGGGGTCATCGACCTCCTGTCCCACCACCTGTACAGCTCGCCCGGGGTCTACGTGCGGGAGCTGCTCCAGAACGCCACGGACGCCATCCGCGCCCGCCAGTTGCTGGAGCCCCAGGCCACCGGAGCCGTGGGGCTGGAGCTGCGGGAGAAGCAGGACGGCGGGCCACCCACCCTGCTCTTCACGGATGAAGGCGTGGGGCTGACAGAGGAGGAGATCCACCGCTTCCTGGCCACCATCGGCGAGTCCTCCAAGCGCGAGCAGTTGGAGGCCCGCCGCAACGACTTCATCGGCCAGTTCGGCATCGGCCTCTTGTCGTGCTTCATGGTGTGCGACGAACTGCTGGTGGTGACGCGCTCGGCGAAGGGCGACGGGCGGACGCTGGAGTGGCGGGGCCGGCACGACGGCACGTACGACGTGCGCGTCTCCGAGCACCCGCTGGACGCCCCCGGCACGCACGTCTACCTGGTGGCCCGCGCGGACATGGTGGAGTGGTTCACGCCGGAGCGGGTGCGCCAGCTGGCGAAGCACTACGGCGGCCTGTTGCCCTTCCCCGTGCGGCTCACGGTGAATGGACAGACGGAGTCGCTCAACCCGGACGGTCCGCCCTGGCGCCGCTTCTACGAGACGGCGGGAGACCGGCGGCAGGCGCTGCTCGCGTACGGGCGCGAGGTGTTCGGCACGGACTTCCTGGATGTGATTCCGCTGCGCTCAGAGGCGGGAGACGTGGACGGCGTGGCGTATGTGTTGCCGGCGTCGCCGCACTTCAACGCGAAGCAGAAGCACCGCGTGTACCTGAAGCAGATGCTGCTGTCGGAGAGCGCGGAGAACCTGCTGCCAGAGTGGGCGTTCTTCGTGAAGTGCGTGGTGAACGCGAACGGCCTGAGGCCCACCGCGAGCCGCGAGTCCTTCTACGAAGACACGGTCCTGGCGAAGGCGCGCGAGGCGCTGGGACAGTCCCTGCGCAAGTACCTGATGGACCTGGCGCACGACGATCCCCGGGCGCTACAGCGGCTGATTGCGTTGCACGGGCTGTCGGTGAAGGGGCTGGCGCTGGACGACGATGACTTCTACCGGCTGGTCATCCACTGGCTGCCGTTCGAGACGTCGCTCGGGGTGATGACGTTGGCGGACTACCGGCGGTCATGGCCGGTGGTGCGCTACACGCCGACGCTGGACGGGTTCCGGCAGGTGGCGCGGGTGGCGGCGGCGCAGGGGCTGTGCGTGCTGAACGCGGCGTACACGCACGACACTGCGCTGCTGGAGAAGCTGCCGCACGTGGTGCCGGAGGCGCAGGTGGCGCCGTTCTCGTCGGCGGACCTGCCGCAGAGCTTCGAGGAGCTGACGCTGGACGAGCGCGAAGCCGTCTACCCGCTGCTGCGTCTGGCCGAGCGGGTGCTGGCGCCGTTCCGCTGCGGGGTGGAGGTGAAGAAGTTCTTCCCGGCGGAGGTGCCCACGCTCTACAGCTCGGACGCGGAAGGCGCGTTCAAGCGGGACGCGGAGCGGGCGCGGGAGGAGTCGGACGACCTGTACGCGGGCGTGCTGGACGGAGTGATGGCGGGCACGGGTGGACAGGACCGCGCGTTGCTCTGCCTCAACCTGCACAACCCGGTGGTGCGCAAGCTGGCCGCGGTGGAGGGGCGGGAGTTGCTGAAGCTGTCGGTGGAGATGCTCTACGTGCAGGCACTGCTGTTGGGTCAGCACCCGCTGAACGCGCAGGAGATGGCGCTGCTGAACCAGGGACTGCTGGGGCTCATCTCGGCGCGGCTGGACGAAGGCGGCGGCGGGGGCGGTTCGTCGGGTCCGGGCTCGCGGGGGATGCACTGATGGTGGACTGGCATCAGCAGGTGGAGGCCCTGCGCGCACAGGCGGAGGAGCTGCCGGAAGGCGACGCGAAGGTGCGCGCGCTGGAGGAGGCGGTGCGGCTGACGGACGCGCACGGCGACGTGCCGCTGGGGTACGAGCTGCGGGACTCGCTCATCGACGCGGCGACGTTCGGGGGCTATCCGGACAAGGCGCTGGTGGCGTTCGCATGGTGCCGGGGGCAGCAGAAGAAGGACCCGCAGCGGTTCGACCCGGAGGACATGCTCTGGAAGCAGAAGTGGGTGGTGGGCCGGCTGGACGAGTTCCCGCACATCAGCCGCAAGCAGATTGCCGACGCGCTGGATGACGTGGAGCAGAGCTTCGCGAAGCTGGACGCGGGCAAGCGGGCGGCACTGAAGCTGCGCTACCAGATGGCTCGGGACATGGGGGACACGGCGGAGGCAGAGCGCCTGTGGGAGGCGTGGCTCGTCACGCCCAGGGACCACCTGACGGACTGCCGCGTCTGCGAATTGGACGACGAACTGGACCACCACGTGGACAAGGGCGAGTGGGAGCAGGCCATCCAGAAGGCGAAGCCCATCCTGGACGGGCGCCAGTCCTGCGCGGAGATCCCGCACCTGACGCTGGGCACGCTGCTGTATCCGTTCTTCAAGCTGGAGCGGATGAAGGAAGCGCGGGACTGCCACATGCGCGGCTACGCGATGGTGGCGAAGAACCGCGAGTTCCTGGCCACAGTGGGCGAGCACCTGGAGTTCCTGGCGCTGACGGGCAACCTGTCGCGCGGACTGACGCTCTTGGAGAAGCACCTGGGCTGGGCGCTGGAGCACTCCAGCTACCGGGACCGGTTCAGCTTCTACACGGCGTCGTCGTTCCTGCTGGGGCAGGTGGTCGCGGACGGCCGGGATGAGGTGAGCCTGCGACTGCCGCGCGCGTTCGCGTTGCACGCGGTGGACGGGGGCTATGGGACGCGGGCTCTGAAGGACTGGCTGGAGTCGCAGGCGAGAGACATCGCGGCGCGGTTCGATGCGCGCAATGGAACGAAGCGGTTCTCAGGATTGCTGGCGCGCAATGAGGTGCTGGCGAAGGAAGCGCGGTTGTTCCCGTTGGATTGAAGGGAGCGCATCAGCATGAAGGGCTCAAGCTGGATGCCTGTCGCCATCACCTGGTTCCTCCTTCTCGCGCCCCAAGGCCGGGCTGAAGAAACAGAGCTACCTCCTCCGGGAGACTGCACCAAAGACGTCTGGCGCGACTTGAGCAAAGCAGTTGGCACGGCATGCAAGACTCAGAGCATGAGCTGTAACGCAACAATGTCTTGCGTGGACTTGACGGTTCAATGGAATCGCTTTGAGCACTGCATCCAAGCCCGCAGGACTTTGATGAACCGATGCTTTCGCGGCGGCGATGCGGAGCATAGGAGCGTCCTTGAAGGCTATGAGCGGGGACAAGCTCGCTGCACGGAGTTCATTCGCGTCCGATGCGGCCCCAATGAGAAATGCCAATGAGCGATGACGACCTGCGACGTCTCATTGAGCACGCCTTCTCAGATGTTCCCCGCCCCGAGAAGAAACGCGTCGCCTATGCACGCGGTGCATGGGAGACGCCAAAACTCGTTCGGGACTTCGGGGGGCGCCACTGGAAGGACGTCCCAATAGAGAAGGTGCGCGACCATGCGGCGCATCTCTCGCTGTTCAGCCCGGAGGCACTCGCCTACTACCTTCCGGCCTATCTCAGCGCGGCGCTCGTGGATCTTGATGTGCGCGACTTTCTCCTGTCCTCATTGACCATCTTTGATGAAGCACAGCCAGACCTGCGCGCCTTCTTCCTTCGCAGGTTTGATCGATTGAGCCCACCCCAAAGGAACGCCATCCGGATGTTCCTCATCCACATGAGGGACGCATCCAATTCGCCAATCTCCAAGCAGTCCTGGTCCCAAGCGTTGGAGACGTATTGGGCCAATGAGGATTACGGCAGCTCCCTGTAGGAGGAGAGCGAGATTCCACAGGCCCTGATGGCCTTGAGATAGGCCATGGAGCGCATCTCAGGGCATTTGAGGGCCGCCTCCTGGAACTCCATGGGCGGCACGTACTCGTGCGCGTCGATGTAGTGGACGATCATCGTCGGAGCGATGAACACCTTCGCCTCCCCTGGGATGAAGACGTTCGCCGTCCCGGTAGCGCCCCCCGCTCCGAAATAGGAAGCCCGCGAACACCATCGGAGGCTGCCAGGGATTCGCACACAGGCGGAGCAGCGCCGCGAAGAACTTCTCGTCCACGGCGCCCCGAGGATACGCGTGCCCTCTTTCAAGCCAGCCCACCGCGAGCGACGACTGCGCCCACTCTCGCAGATAGCTGCAGGGGGTCAGGTCTTGAAAGTGGGCCATGTGCGTCAGCGCTTCAGCTTCGAGAACGGATTGTTGAACGGCTCCGGCTTCTTCTGCGGCGGAGCCTGATTCGCCGGCTTCTGCGCCGGACGCTGCGGAGCCGGTGAACTGACAGGCTTCGCCTGTGCCGGCCGCCCTGACGGCTGCGGCGCCCCACCTTCCAGCACCGCCCGCACGGACAACGCCAACCGCTTGCGCGCCAGGTCCACGGTCAGGACCTTCACCGTCAGCCGGTCGCCCACCTTGGCCACCTCCGACGGATCCTTGATGAAGCGCGCCGCCAGCTGCGACACGTGCACCAGGCCGTCCTGATGCACACCCACGTCCACGAACGCGCCAAATGCCGTCACGTTCGTCACCACGCCCTGCAAAACCATCCCCTCCTTCACGTCCTCCAGCGTGCGCAGGTCATCCCGCGTCGCGTGCGCCGTGAAGTCTCCTCGAGGGTCCCGGCTCGGCTTCTCCAGCTCCGCCAGGATGTCCTTCAGCGTCAGCTCGCCCAGCTCCGGCCCCAGGTAGCGCTTGGCTTCAATCTGGCGCACCAGCGCCGCGTTCCCCACCAGCGACGCCACGTCCACGCCCAGGTCCTTCGCCATGCGCTCCACGACCGTGTAGCGCTCCGGGTGCACCGCGCTCGAATCCAGCGGCTCCGGCCCTCGCACCCGCAGGAAGCCCGCCGCCTGTTCGAACGTCTTCGGCCCCAGGCCGCTCACCTTCAAGAGCTCCTTTCGCGTCGTGAAGCGTCCCTTCGCCGCCCGGTGCGCCACCAGCTTCTTCGCCAGCGACGGCCCCACTCCGGACACGTGCTCCAAGAGCTGCGGTGACGCCGTGTTCACGTCCACGCCCACCGCGTTCACGCACGAGTCCACCACCTCGCCCAGCTTCTTCTTCAGCAGGCCCTGATCCACGTCGTGCTGGTACTGCCCCACCCCGATGCTCTTCGGGTCGATCTTCACCAGCTCCGCCAGCGGATCCTGCAAGCGCCGCCCGATCGACACCGCCCCGCGCAGCGACACGTCCATCTCCGGGAACTCATCCCTGGCCACCTCCGACGCGGAGTAGATGGACGCGCCCTGCTCGCTCACCGACACCACGGGGACCTGCACGCCCATCGCCTTCAGCGTGTCCCGAGTGAAGACCTCCGCCTCCCGGCTGCCCGTGCCGTTGCCCACGGCGATCAGCTCCGGCTTGTGCTTGCGCACCACCGCCTCCAGCAGCTTCGCCGCGCGCGCCCGCTCGTCCGCGCTCCGCTCCGAATAGAGCGTCGTCGTCTCCGCCACCGACCCCGTCACGTCCAGCATCACCAGCTTGATGCCCGTGCGCAGCCCCGGGTCCAACGCCAGCACCGCCCGAGCCCCCGCCGGCGCCGTCAGCAGCAGGTGCCGCAGGTTCTCTCCGAAAACCCCGATGGCGCCCTTGTCCGCGCGCTCCTTCAACTCCGCGCGCAGCTCCGACTCCAGCGAAGGCCCCATCAGCCGGTCCCAGCTGTCCTCCACCGCCGCGCGCAATTCGCCCGCGAACAGCGACTGCGGCCGCGTCACCACGCGCCCGGTGAAGAGCCCCTTCACCTCGTCGTCCGGCAGGCCCAGCTTCACCTTCAGCACGCCCTCCTCCTCACCGCGCAACAGCGCCAGCACGCGGTGGGACGGGGCCTGCGACAGCGGCTCCTCGTGGCCGTAGTAGTTCTCGAACTTGGTCGTCTCGCCCTTCTTCGCGGGCACCACGTCCGAGCCCAGCGTGCCCCGCTTCGTGCACAGGTCGCGGGCCTCGCGGCGCAGCCTGGCGTCCTCCGCCACCCGCTCCGCGCAGATGTCCCGCGCGCCCGCCAGCGCCTGCGCCACGTCCGCCACGCCCTTGTCCGTGCTCACGTACGGCTTCACGCGCGCGTCCAGGTTCTCCCCGCGCTGGCCCTCCTGCCTCCACACCAGGTCCGCCAGCGGCTCCAGCCCCTTCTCCCGGGCGATGGCCGCGCGCGTGCGGCGCTTGGGCTTGTACGGCAGGTACAGGTCCTCCAGCTCCGCGCGCGTGCGCGCCGCCTGGAGCGCCTTCTTCAGCTCCGGCGTCAGCTTCCCCTGCTCCTCGATGCTGCGCAGGATGGTGTCGCGCCGCCCGTCCAGCTCCGCGCGCTCCGTGGCCTTGTCCAGGATGGACTGGATTTGAACCTCATCCAGGCCTCCCGTGGCCTCCTTGCGGTAGCGCGCGATGAAGGGGACCGTGCCTCCCTCTTCGTTCAGTGCGAGGGTCCGGTCCACCTGCTCCGGCTTGATGCCCAGCTCCTGGGCCAACGCGGCGGCATAGACGTGCATGGCGACCGTCTATACCCCGGTCCGCCCGCGCCTCCCAGAGACGCGCCGCTGCCCTACTGCCGCACCAGACGGATGACGTCCAACGCGACGTTGTAGCCCGTGCTCGCCGCGTTCTTCCCAACAGTCGTGAACGTGAACGCCTGGGGCTCCAGGTCCGTGAACGTCACCGTCCCCAGCTCCACCTCCACGAACTGCGTGGTGGCGGAGTACTCGTCCCGCGTCCCGCCCACCGCCACCCCGTTCACGTCCAGCTGGTACTGCCCCCGCCCGTTGTTGCGCTTGGTCCGCACCCGCACCGCGAACGTGCCCACCGTGCGCGGATAGAGCGTGTACGTCACCTTCGCGCCCACCGCGCTCGTGTTGTGGTAGCGCACCCCGCCCAGCTCCGGCCCCGCCTCCACCCCGGTGGACGACGGGTCCGGGGTGCTCGTCGGCTTCAGGTTCTCCGCCTGGTACACCAGCACCCGAGCGTCGTGCTCCACCGCGCGCCCCAGCCGCTTCTGCGTCTGGTCCACGTAGAGCGACTGTGGCACCAACTCATTCCCGGACTGCGCCACCTCCGCGAGGTCCGCCGGGGCCGTCTTCGTCGTCACCGACACGTCCACGCCCGTCGCGCTGCCACGCATCCCAATCAGATACCCCTGCCCGTACTGCTGCGAGCGCACCACGCTCGTGCCCCCGTACGACGGCGGCTTCGCCCCGTTGGTGTTCCAGAACACGCTCTCCGTCGTGGTGACGCCGTGGCTCGTGGTGCCATAGGGCGAGCGGTCCGCCGCCTCGAAGCGCTCCTGGTACAGCGTGGTGTTGTCCACCAGGTTCGCCGCGCTCAGGTGCATGTGGAAGTCGGACACCTTCTCGCCGTTGGACACGCGGTTGTTGAACAGCACGTTGCCGGTGGTGTGCATGGAGCGGAAGTCGAAGTTGTGCCGCCCGCCGTACGCCACGCTGTCCTTCACCAGGCTGTCGCTGCTCCGGATGGAGTACAGGTATCCGTTTCCGCCACCGCCCTTGTACTGGGGCTTGTTGATTTCACACCCCTCCACCGTGACGTTGCGCGCGTAATTCAGGTCGATGCCGTTGGACAGCACGTGCACGTCCTGAGTGTTGGACGGCGGCCGATAGGAACTGACGCCGCGCACCCACCCGTCCACCACGTGGTTCATCAAGAGCGCCGTGGACTCGTGCACCTGGTACGCACCGGTGCCCTGCACCGTGTAGTCCTCCTCGGCCAGGCCCGGCGTGGGGTTCTCCCGCATGCCGATGGCCAGGTGCTCCACGCCCACCTCCGACAGGTGCGCGGGCACGCGGTACACCCGCGCCGCGTCACGCATCAGCAGGCCCTGGCGCAACGGGATGTCCAGCGTCAGCATCCGCGTGGCCGCGTCCACCGCCACCACCTGCCGGTAGAAGGAGGGCCCGGGCAGCGACGTCCACTCCGTGCCCATGTTCAGCTCCGCGCTGCGCGCCGCCGTCAGGTCCGCCCGCACCACCACCCACGTGCCCACGGTGTAGCCGGACACGCTCGCCACCTGGACGCGCGTCGCCTGATTGGGCGCGTCCTGCGTCAACGCCACCGATGCCGTCGAAGCGGACGTCCAGGACACCGTCGTGTCGCGCGGGCCCACCTGCACCACGCGCTTGCTGCGCATGTCCGTGGCGGAGTTGTAGAGGAACGTGGACGTCGCGCCCTGCCCGCGCAGCACCACGTTGCTGTATCGGATGAGCAGCGCGTACGGCTTGCCCGCGGGCGGCGCCACCCGGTACGTGCCCCGAGGCAGGTACACCACCCCACCGCCCGCCACCGCCCCCGCGTCATCGAGCGCCTGCTGCAACACCGCCGTCACGTCCGACGCCCCCGTGTTGTCCGCGAAGTACGGCGCCTGCGTCACGTCCAGCACCCGGTCCATGCGCACCGGCGGCTCCTCCTGCCGCATCCGGTAGCCCGCGTAGGAGAAGTCATGCAGGAACCGCGACGTGTTGCCCGGCTGCGAGTACCCGGGCGTCCACGTCGACGGATACAGCACGCTCCGCCACGGCGCCGCCTCCGCCACTCCCACGGCCGCGATCAGCCCCGCTCCCAGCAGTCCCTGCCATCCCTTGCGTGAGCCCACGGTGTGCTCCTTCCCGGTGTCCCGGACTCCCTCAATGGAAGCCTTATCCAAGGAAAACAGCACAAAGCGGAAAATTCAAAAAGCCCTTGAGACATAAAAAGGGCCGCGCGGGAGTTCCCACGCGGCCCTTCGCTTCAGCTCATGCGCGTCCGGCTCAGGCCGGCTGGATGTCGCTGTTCTTCACGCGGAAGGTCTTCGCGGTGAACTTCGCCTCCAGCTCGCTGTCCGCGCGCTTGGAGTAGTCCTTGGCCACCTCGCCGGCGGGGATGAGGTGGAAGGTGGCGAGCGTCTCATCCGCCTTCACCTCCACCAGCACGAAGCCGTGCGAGTCCGCGTCCGCGAAGCGCAGGCCCGAGTTGGACGCCATCAGCGTCTTCTCCATCTCCACGACGGCGTGCTGGTACACCGGCGCGCCCGTGGAGTAGCCCGCGCCAATCAGCGCCAGGCTGGCCAGGCTCTTGATGGAGCCGGAGGTGATGCCCGGCGCCGTCAGCACGGGCACGCCCTCCTCCACCGACGCGAACGACGCGTGGATGTCCCCGGAGATGAACAGCGTGTTCGTCACGCCCGCGGCCTTCAGCGTGTTGAGCATCACCTTCTTCTTCGTGGGGAAGCCGTCCCACTGGTCCACGCTGAAGTAGAAGCGCTGGCGCAGCGTCGGGTCCGTGATGTCCGCCTGCTGCCGGAAGTCCCAGATGAGCGCCGACAGCGACGTGGAGCTCACCACCATCTTCCAGGTGTTCGTCGCCGTGGTCATGGTCTGCTGGAACCACGCCTCCTGGTCCGGGCCGAACACGTCCTCGCTCTTGCCCTGGGACAGCTGGTACTTCACCGCCGCGAACAGGTCGAACGTGTCCTTCACCACCACGTAGCGCGAGCCCTGGATGTTGAAGAGCGCCGCCTTGCCCATGTGCGCGTACGCCAGGCCCCGGGGCTTGTCCGCGGGCGGAATCACCAGCGCCTTGTTCACCGCCGCCAGCACCTGGTTCACGTAGTAGAGCGCCACCGGACCGGCCACCCACTTGCCGGCCTTCTGCGCGGCCTCCGCGTCCGTCAGGCCCGCCGCCTTCGCCTGGCTCAGGTACACGGCCTGGAGCACCTGCTTCTGGTTCGCGTACGCCGCGTCGTCGATGTTCACGTACGCGAACGTGTCCGCCTGGAACGTCGCCTTCACCACGTCCGGCTGGCCCTGGAGCGCCGCGCCCAGCAGCGTCGCGTCCAGCGCCACGGTGCCCGGGTAGCCGTCCTCCGGGATGAGGTGGTCCGGCCGGTAGCTGCGGTAGTCCGTCACCAGCAGCTTCAGGTGCTTGCCGTACTCGAAGTCACGGTAGATGCGCGAGTTGGGGAAGCGCGGCTCGCTGGCCACGTCGATGGCGCCCGCGGCGGACTGCACCGTGTCCAGCGGGATGTACTCCAGGAAGGCCTGCTCCGCGTTGAGCTTGCGGTCCAGCTGCGTCTCGTCCCGCTTGCCGTCCTCGTACGTGGCCACGTCCTGCCAGCAGTCGTCGGAGAACTCGTGGTCGTCCCAGACGATGATGAACGGGTAGCGCTCGTGCACCGCCTGCAGCTGCTTGTCCGTGCGGGTCGTCTTGTAGAGGTCGCGGTAGTTGGAGAGCGAGTTCGCCGCCAGGTACGAGGTGAGGCCCGCGCCCTGCGGCAGCGCCCCATCCGGATCGCTGAAGCGGATGCTCCGGCCGCCGTCGCCGGACTGGAAGGACGTGTCGCCCGTCGTCTCGTAGACGTAGTCACCCAGGAACACGATGAAGTCCAGGTCCGCGTCCAGCTGCAGCAGCCGCTGCCAGGCGTTGTAGTAGCGGCCAATGAAGTCCTGGCAGCTGGCGAAGACGAACTTCACCTGCACGTCATCCCCCGCCGCGGGCGCGGTGCGCGTGCGCCCGGTGCGCGTGGTGTGCTTCTGGCCGTCCTTCTCGTAGGAGAAGCGGTAGTAGTACGTCGTGCGCGCGGACAACCCGGTGACCTTCACCTTCACCGCGTGGTCATGCTCCGCCAGCGCCGACAGGTCCGTCTTGTCCAGCACCAGCGTCTTGAAGTCCTCCGACGGAGAGACCTCCAGCCGCAGCGGCAGGTCAGAACCGGCGCGGTCCTTGTCCTCCACGCGCACCCACAACACCACGCTGTCCGGACGCGGATCCCCCGACGCCAACGACTGCGGGAAGTAGGGCGAGCCATCCGAAGTCTCCGTCGAATCGTCGTCGGAGCATCCAAAGGTCGTCGTCGCCGCGACAGCAACCACGGCTTGCAGGAACGTGCGGCGTTTGAAGGGGTTGAACAAGGCGATGGACTCCAGCGGGAAGCAGGGGTGAAGGGGCTCCCGGACCTCGAAGTCTAGAGGCCCTCCTCCCTCCACACGAAACATCCCGGCGACAGGCCGGTGATGACCGTGCGCGTCACAATCCCGCAATCCCTCTCACGGTGAAGAAAAAGGGGCCGGCCCCATCACTGGAGACCGGCCCCTTTTCTACTTCACCCGCCGCGCCGCTCCCCCCGGAGGTGCGCGGCGGACCATTTTCGCGAAACGCTTCGCGACTACTTCACGGCCTTCACGCGCGGGCGCTTCTCACCTTCCGGCGGCTCGCTGGGGGCGTCCGCGGCGGGCGCCGCACCCGCGGGCTTGCCGATGCCGTACTTCTCCAGCACCAGGGCTTCGACCTCCTTGTAGGTGTCCGGGTGCTCGCGCAGGTACTCCTTCGCGTTCTCCCGGCCCTGGCCGATGCGCTCTCCCTTGAAGGAGAACCAGCTGCCGCTCTTCTCGATGATGTTGTCGTTGGAGGCGAGGTCGATGAGGTCGCCCTCCTTCGAGATGCCCGCGCCGTACATGATGTCGAACTCCACCTCCTTGAACGGAGGCGCCACCTTGTTCTTCACGACCTTCACGCGGGTGCGGCTGCCCACCACGTTCTCGCCATTCTTGATGGCGCCCACGCGGCGGATGTCCATGCGCTGCGACGCGTAGAACTTCAGCGCGTTGCCGCCCGTGGTGGTCTCCGGGTTGCCGAACATCACGCCAATCTTCATGCGGATCTGGTTGATGAAGATGACGCACGTCTGGCTCTTGGAGATGGTGCCCGTGAGCTTGCGCAGCGCCTGGCTCATGAGGCGCGCCTGCACGCCCATGTGCGCGTCGCCCATCTCGCCTTCCAGTTCCGCCTTCGGCACGAGCGCGGCCACCGAGTCCACCACCAGCACGTCGATGGCGCCGGAGCGCACGAGCATCTCCGCGATTTCGAGGCCCTGCTCACCGGTGTCCGGCTGGGACAGGAGCAGGTCGTCGGTGCGCACACCCAGCTTGCGCGCGTAGCCCACGTCCATCGCGTGCTCGGCGTCGATGTAGCCGCACACGCCGCCCTTCTTCTGCGCCTCCGCGACGATGTGGAGGCACAGCGTCGTCTTGCCGGAGGACTCCGGCCCGAAGATTTCGATGATGCGCCCGCGCGGCACGCCGCCCACGCCCAGGGCGATGTCGAGCGAAGTGGACCCCGTCGAAATGGCCTGGACGTCCTTCATCATGGGCTCGTCGTTGCCGAGCCGCATGATGGAACCCTTGCCGAACTGACGCTCCACCGCCGCCAGCGCCAGCTCGATCGCCTTTTCCTTCTCCTGATTCACGGCCATTTCTCGTCGCTCCTTGGAAGAGTGGACCACCCCGGTCCACCTGAACGCGCTTTTAGTACGCGATGGGTAGACCCTAGTCCACCCCTCTGACATCCGTTTTGGGTCCTGGCGGTCAGCTCTTGCGCAGGGCAGCCAGGAAGGCGGCCACCAGCCCGCCCAATCCGGCCGCCCAACCCGCCGGAACCTCTGGCACCAGCACCATCCCCAACCCCATCCCGGACACCACCGTCAGCAGCGCCAGGGCTCCGCGATACAGGGGAGAGCCCACGGAGGCAACCGTCAGCACGGTCAGGGTCAGCAGGGTCAAAAGCCCCTGCAGGATGAGCAGCCCGCCAGGCACGACGACGCCCGTGAGCCCCAGCACCACCTGGAGCGCCAGCGCCCCCAGCCCCACCGCCAGGGCCGGGAAGGGCCCCCCTCTGGGAGGCGTCAGCCGCGTGCCCGGGACGGGGGCGTTCTTGAGGTGCTCCAGGTCCTCCGGACGCACCTCCAGCGCGTAGGGGAAGCCCAGGGCCAGCAGGGACTCCACCGCCGTGGCGCGGCAGGAGCGCCCGTCCGAGTCCACCAGCCCGTCCAGGTTGCCCCCCTCCAGCAGCCGGTGGAAGGCGTCCGCCTCCGTCCGGCCCCCGCCCTGCGCCCCCAGCTCCTCCAGGAGCTGGTTGAGGTTCCAGGACAGGCGCTTCTGTTCGTCCCCTTGCGCCCGCCGGGCCTGCTGCGCCAGCAGGTACATGGGCAGCGGCGAGTCCGTGGGTGGGGTGGGCGCGCCGCCCTGCGCCGGAGGCTCCCAGGCCGCCAGGTCCGACGGGGGCTCCGCCTCCTCTCCCAGGTGGGGAGATGGTGTGCGCGAACGTGGGCGGAAAGCATCGGACACGGTGGCGAAACTGTAACCGGGGCGTGGCTTGGGGTTCAAAGTGGGCAAGCCCGCAACTTCCAGCGGGCAACGGGGTTTCTGACCTCACGGATGGATTGGGACCCGGACACGCAGGCGATGCTGAAGGTGGCGGCGGGCGACAAGCAGGCCTTCGCCTGGCTCTTCGACCGGCACCACGCGAGCGTGGCGCGCTTCGCGTTCCGCTTCGTGGGGGACGCGGCGCGGGCGGAGGAGCTCACGCAGGACATCTTCGTGAAGCTCTACCGCCACGCGCGCTCCTACAAGCCCACGGCGAAGTTCAAGACGTTCCTCTTCCGGGTGGCGACGAACCACTGCCTCAACGAGATGCGGCGCGGCGAATACCGCGTGGCGCGCCTCACGGCGGAGGCCCCGGCGGAGGAAGACGTGGGGGCGATGCGGATGCCAGGGCCCGACGGAGACAGGCCAGACCAGGCGCTGAGCGGCCGGGAGCTGGAGGCGGCGGTGGGCCTGGCCCTGAAGGATTTGAGCGACCGCGAGCGGGCCGCGTTCACCATGTGCCGCTTCGAGGGCATGGCGTACCGGGACATCGCCGAGGCGCTGGAGGCGAGCGAGGCCGCCGTGAAGAGCCTCATCCACCGGGCCACCCTGGCGGTGGCGCGCAGGATTGAAGCGTTGCAGGCGGGCACCGTGCCCGCGAGGAGTCGGGCATGAGCTGTGCGTTCGAAGAAGACCTGACGGCCTGGGTGGACGGGGAGTTGCCGCCCCCGCACCGCTCGCGCGTGGAGGCCCACCTGGGCACCTGCCCGGAGTGCCAGGGCACGGAGAAGCTCCTGCGCCTCACGGTGGCGCGGATGGCGGAGCTGCCCGCCTTCACGCCCTCCCCGTCCGCCCGGCGCGAGCTGCTGGCGCGGGTGGACGCGCTGCCGCCCACCTGGCGCGAGCGGCTCGCGCACCTCTTGAGGCCCGGCGTGCTCGTGCCCTCCGCGGGACTGGCCGCCGCGGTGGTGCTGACGCTGCTCGTGGCCGGTCGCACGCGCGTGGAGTCGCCCTCGCTGGAGGAGTGGGACCCGGGCGCGCTGGAGGTGGCGGCGAACCTGGAGCTGGTCGAGGACTACGAAGTGCTGGGGCTCAACAGCTCCGAAGACCTGGAGGTCGTCGAGAACCTCCACGAACTGGGGGTGCCGTGATGCTGCGAAGGATGACCGCCGGCGTGCTGGCGGTGGCGCTGATCATCGGCGTGCCCGCCTTCGCGGCCAACGCCCCCGCGCCCACCGCCGCGGAGCGCTTCGAGAAGCTCCCGCCGGAGCAGAAGGAAGCCCTGCGCGCGAAGCTGCGCGAGTTCAAGGCCATGTCCCCGGAGGAGCAGGCCCGCGTGCGCGCGAACCTCCAGCGCTGGCGGCAGCTGCCCCCGGAGGAGCGCGAGCGGCTGAAGACCAACCTGCGCGACTTCCAGCGACTGTCGCCCCAGGAGCGGCAGGCGGTGCGTGAGCAGGTGCGCGAGCTGCGCGGCCTCACCCCGGAGCGCCGCGGGGAGCTGCGCGAACGGGTGCGCGCCTATCTCAAGGAACACCCGGAGCGCCGCGAGCAGATGCTGGAGAACATGCGCCGCTGGCGGCAGATGTCCCAGGAGCAGCGACAGGAGGCACGCGAGCGGCTGCGCGAAAGGCGGCGCAACAAGTGAGGCCCGCGCCCTGTGGGTTGCTGCTGTTCGCGCTCGCGGCCGCCGTGCCCGCATCCGCCCAGCAGCCCCCGCCCCCCAAGGA